>CAZNLA010000497.1:0-4216 GCA_964573385.1 uncultured bacterium | reverse complement strand
GATGGGTTTAACCTGGTTGCAATATGTACCTATTGTTACTGCAGGTTATTCATGCGGTGTAGGGCTTATTACAACCCTTGGTATTGGTATTACCTTTATGAATAAAGCTGTTATTCAGCTTAATTTCTAGCGTTATAAAATCGGGAGAATACCGTGGAAAATAATAATCAGGAAATCCTGTTCAAAATCCGAAATCTTAATAAAGAATTCAATATGGGTAAAATATCTGTAAAGGCTTTAAGCGATATAAGTCTTGATATTTTTACCGGTGAATATCTTTCAGTTATGGGTCCGTCAGGGTCAGGTAAAAGTACACTGTTTAATATGATAGGTGCACTTGATACTCCGTCTTCCGGCGAGATAACTGTGGCAGGTATTGACCTGACAAAATTAAGTTCTACCCAATTAGCTTATTTTCGTGGTAATCATATCGGGTATGTGTTTCAGTCGTACAACTTAATCCATTCATATACAGCCATTGATAATGTGGCTTTACCCCTGTTGTTTAGTGGTATTGATTATACTGATTCCGTTGCGCGTGCCAAAGAAGTGTTGGAAAGGGTGGGGTTGGGTCACAGAATGACTCACCGTCCGGATGAAATGTCCGGTGGTCAGCAACAACGCGTTGCTATTGCCCGTGCTCTTGCCAATCATCCCGCCATCATTCTGGCCGACGAACCAACAGCAAACCTTGACTCGGTTACCGGCGAGGATATCATTAAGTTACTTAAAGAGTTATCTGTTGAAGAAGGTGTAACTGTTGTTACTGCAACACACGACCATAAAATGCTGGCGTCTTCAGATAGAATTATCTGGATTAAAGATGGTATGGTAGATCGTATTCAACTCAGAAGCGAACTGGAAATTGTCGTAGGTGGCATTCACTAATTACAGGACTTTCGCTTAAGGTCACTTTGACAGGCTTAGTAACCGGTCGCTGAGCCTGTCGAAGCGACCACTTTCTTGCAGATTTGTGCTAAAAATTGAAAGCCCTGATTTTGTTGTTTTTTCTTTAAAGCGTGTTTTCATGTCGGAAACACGCTTTATTTGTGTTTGGTAATACGATAAAATATATCGATAATATATTATCGATATATAGTGACTTTGTGAAATGATTAACAATATCAATTTATCACTTTAGTTTATTAAATCGTGAAAAAAATCGTAATTTATTTTTAAAATCGTAAATTTCTTATTTACATGCTTGAAATTTTGTGTTTATAATAATTAGTGACAAATTTCACAATATCAGGGGGTTAAAAAATGCCAACCCATAATTGTAGTTGCAGTCAGGAAAAGATAGCTGAGATAGTATCTAAATTTCCTGGTGGCAGACGGGAAACACTTATACCATTATTGCAGGCTGTTCAGGAAGAATTTGGTTTCTTGCCGGAAGAGTCACTGGGTGATATAGGCAAGCATTTAGGAATTGCGACAGCCAAAGTATATGGAGTTGCGACTTTCTATAATCAATTCAGGTTAAAACCAATTGGTAAACATATTGTTCGTGTTTGTCGTGGCACCGCATGTCACGTACGCGGTTCAAAACTGCTTCTGGATACCTTCGCGGGTGAGTTAGGGGTGAAACCCGGTGATACTACCCCGGACGGTGAGTTTACATTAGAAACTGTTGCATGTCTTGGGGCTTGTTCAATTGCTCCGGTTGTAACAGTGGACGATGATTTTCACGGTGCAGTACCAACACGTAACGTTGGCAAAATAATTAAAAAATATAGTAATAAATAAGGGAGCGCAAATAAGATATGTCTATTGTTTATACATTAATGGATCCCTGTTGTACAAAATGTATTCATACTGCAGATAATCCATGTGCTAAATATATCGATTGCCGTAAAAATGGTCCAATCTGCCATGAAGATGCTGACTGCAGTGCAAAATTGCAGAAAGCCTGTAATGAAGCGATGCACATTCAGGATAAAGTTATTATTTTTGTTGGTGCTGGTACCTGCGGTTTAGCTTCTGGTATGGATGGGGTATTGCCGGCTTTAAATAGCAAGTTACGTGAATATAATGCAGAAGTTGAAATAAAAGAAGTCGGTTGCTTTGGATTATGTCACCGCGAACCTATGATGGATATTAAAAAACCGGGTCGTCCGCGACTCTGTTTTGACGGTGTATCAATTGATAAAGCATTAAAAATCATCGATAAATACCTGATTAATGATGAGATTCCGGTTGATATGGTGATGGGATATATTGATTCCGCGGATGCGGCACCGGATAGTCCTGAATACAAAATGCCAAAGTTATATGATATGCCAATGTTAATGAAGCAACGCCGTATAGTGTTGCAGAATTGCGGCATAATCAACCCCGATTCATTGTCTGAATATATTGTCCGTGGTGGTTACTCTGCGTTAGCAAAGGCACTTGCAGTTAAAGATAATGGCCAGATGGTGCTTGATGAAGTATTAAAAAGCGGTTTGCGCGGTCGTGGCGGTGGTGGTTTCCCAACTGGTAAAAAATGGCAATTAACCCGTATGCAGGAAAATACCCCGAAATACCTGGTTTGTAACGCAGACGAAGGCGACCCGGGTGCCTTTATGGACCGTTCAGTATTGGAAGGTGACCCGCACCGGGTTATTGAAGGCATGTTGTTAGCGGCGATGGCAATTGGCGCAACATATGGTTATATTTATTGTCGCGCGGAATACCCGTTAGCCATTAAACGCGCTTTGCATTCGATAGAAGAATTAGAAAAAGTTGGATTATTAGGCGATAATATTCTCGGTAGCGGCTTTTCATTCCACTTAAAATTGAAACAGGGAGCAGGGGCATTTGTCTGTGGCGAAGAAACTGCTTTACTTGCGTCAATTGAAGGAAAACGCGGTATGCCCCGGGTTCGGCCACCATATCCGGCACAAAGTGGATTATGGGGACAGCCAACCTGTATTAATAACGTAGAAACATTCGCTAACGTGGCAGCAATTGTTGCCAACGGTGGTGAGTGGTTTGCTTCTGTAGGTACAGAACGCAGTAAAGGTACAAAAGTATTCGCACTGACCGGTAAAATCAAGAATGGTGGTCTGGTTGAAGTGCCAATGGGTATGTCAATTCGCGAAGTAGTATTTGATATCGGCGGTGGCATATTAGACGATAAACCTTTCAAAGCGGTACAAATTGGCGGTCCGTCCGGCGGTTGTTTACCTGACCATTTAATGGATACCCCGGTTGATTATGACAGTTTAATTGCTGTCGGTGCCATGATGGGTTCCGGTGGTTTGGTGGTTATGGATGAAAATACCTGTATGGTTGACCTGGCCCGATTCTTCATGGAGTTCATTCGTAATGAATCCTGTGGTAAATGCATACCATGTCGCGAAGGCACCACCAGAATGCTGGAAATATTAGAACGGATAGTTCGACCATACCGTGATGAAGATATTAATTCTACTTTAGAACGATTTAAATCAGTAACGTTGTTAGAAGAATTAGCACCGGTTATTAAAGATACTTCACTATGCGGTCTGGGACAGACAGCACCGAATCCGGTACTGTCAACACTGCGATATTTCCGGGACGAATATGAAGCACATGTATTTGAACGAAGATGTCCGGCAGGGGCTTGTCGTTCATTAATGACCTTCACTATTGATGCAGATAAATGTAAAGGATGTACATTATGTGCGCGTAATTGCCCTGCTAATTGTATCAGTGGTGATGTTAAAAAACCGCATGTAATTGATGATGTTAAATGTTTACGTTGTGGTGTCTGTGTGGATACCTGTCATTTTGACGCAGTTCTTGCGCGATAATGGAGAATAGAATGTCTGAAAATATTACTTTAACAATAAATGGTCAGCAAGTAACCGCAAAGTCGGGAAAAACGATATTGCAGATATGCCGCGACCAGGGGATAGATGTACCGACACTTTGTTATATGTCTAACTTATTCCCCAGTGGTGCCTGCAGAATGTGTGTGGTAGAGGTTGATGGCGCCCGTGGTTTAGTACCCAGTTGCGCGTTTCCTGCTGCAGACGGTCAGGTGGTTCATACCCACAGCCAACGTGCCCGCAAAGCCCGCAAGGCTATCGTTGAGTTGTTGCTGGCTAACCACCCGCAGGAATGCCTGAACTGTGTTCGCAGTGGTAATTGCGAATTACAGAAAATGGCCCATGATAATGGATGCCGTGAGGAAAGATATGAAGGGGCAAAACGTGAACATCACATTGATGCCAGTTCAGTATCTTTAATC
>CAZNLA010000496.1:0-4219 GCA_964573385.1 uncultured bacterium | reverse complement strand
AACCCCGTGAAGGTTCAACTCCTTTCTTCGGCACCATTTGCAAATATTAAAGCTGTTCAATGTTTTGAACAGCTTTTTTGTTGTTATATTAACCTAAAATTTAATTTAAATCTTGATTTTTATATAAAAATATCTGTCATCTTCTTCACCTGTTTTAATTTTTACTATTTTTGGGTATAATTTTTTCAACCTCCCCCACCCAATGCCACTTATGTATTTGCGTGTGCGTATGGGAGATACAACTAATAAAAAAGGAGATAGAGATGATAGTCTCAAAACAACTGAAAATTTCAACATTCATAGTAATGTTGGCGATGCTTGTAACCAGTGTATTTGCCGAAGTAAGTGAGAAGGACGCATTGGAGGTAATGGAAGCCACCCAGACTGGATTACGAAATATTCATAACAAAGTGTCACCTGCGGTTGTATCCATAACAACACAGATTAAAACAAAACCGCAGAGCGCCGACCCGTTTGAAAACTTCTTTAATCCATTTGGGATAGCACCACAGCAAAATCAACAACCACGTATACAGGTAGCCAGTGGCAGTGGCGTTATTATTCAACCGGAAGGAATTGTATTAACTAACAGGCACGTGGTGCAGGATGCGACCAAAGTAACTGTGCAATTAAATGGAAGTGACAAACAGTTGGCAGCAGAGGTAATACAGACCGACTCCAGAACTGACCTTGCGATTGTTAAAATTACTGAAAAGGGAATTTATCCTACAGCAAAATTAGGCGATGCCAGCAAGGTTCAACCCGGCGACTGGTCCATTGCCTTCGGTTCACCTTTCCGCTTGTATTCCACCATGACAGTCGGGCATATCAGTGCTATCGGACGAAAATTATCCGCACCATCTGATGATTTTAATTTCCGCGATTTGTTGCAGACTGATGCTGCTATAAACCCGGGTAACAGTGGCGGACCGTTAGTTAATATCAATAGCGAGATTATCGGCATTAACTTTATGATTTACAGCCCAAATGGAGATGTAGGTGGCAATGTTGGCATCGGATTCGCGATACCTATTAATGCATCAACAAAAAATATCATCAACAGTCTGGTTACTGGCAAGCAATTTGAACGTGGCCGGATGGGTATAATGATTAAAGACCTTGATGACGCATCTAAAGAAGCATACGGCGCAACCAGTGGTATATTTGTGGACAGTGTGGTACCGGGACAAGCCGCCGATAAAGCCGGTTTAAAGGCAGAAGATATTATTACCGCGTTTGGCGACACAAAAATTACTGATTCAGACCAATTTGTCGGGATAGTTGAACAAACAACACCGGGAACTAAAGTTACTATTTCCTATATTCGCAACCGTAAAGAAGAAAAATTAACGGCTACTGTCGGTTCTTTAACCACTACAGAAGCAAAGGCGAAAATAAATAGTGAAAACCTGGGATTAACAGTAAAAACCATAACAGCGGAAATCGCCAAAAGATTCCAGTTGACCGAAGGGAATGGCGTAATAATCTCCACTGTCGAACCCGGAACCCCTGCGGATGATGGCGGATTACGTCCGGGAGATGTTATCCTGCGAATTGGCGTCGGAGAAAAGGCTAAACAGGTTGCCGATGAAAATGAGTTCTGGTCCGCGATTAATGACGCTATGGCAACAGCAAAGAAAGGTGTAATAGTTCTTATCAAACGTGGTGCATTTGTGATGACACGCAGCATACCGGTGGTAAATTAACGTAATTTAATCACCTTCCCGGTTTTAATCGACTCAAGTGCCGCCAGGCTAACCAGCAGGGCGGCACGACCATTTTCACCAGTTACTTCCGGTTTTATACCGTTATGTATTGAGTTCGCAATATCATCTATTCGCGCGGTGACACCCTTTGGGTCAATACCTGTATAATCATATTCTTCAACATTTTCGTCACGATAAATCATAAATTTCTTATCTGTGTACCTGGTGGTCATATTGGGACCGCAATATAGTTCCTGCTGGATTGTATTAAATTCCTGGGGCATTCCCCAATTTAAATGCATATTCAATACACTGCCACCACTCATCTTTACAGTAATCTCCGCAATATCTACTGCCAGGTCGGTAATATCGGCTAATATTGGCTTATCTGCGCCAAATATATCACCTACAGCATATACTGACATGGGTTCCTCCTCAGTTATGAATCGCATAACATCAATAAAATGTCCTGCCATATCAATAACTGGTCCCCCATTTCTGCTAACTTTATGCATTGCTACCCGGGAACGAACTTCACGGATATCTGTATATTTTGCATAAACTGGCGCACCTAACTGGTTATTATCAAATAATCTTTTCAACTCACGATTATGCGCGGCATTACGATATTGTAAGGCTATACAAAGAAACAGCTTATTTTCCTGTGCTAATGCTATCATTTCATCCGCATCATCAATCGTCAACGCGATAGCCTTTTCGCATAACACATGAATACCATGTTGCAAAGCCATAATTGTGTAATAATGATGTGTATCTATCGGGGTACATACAGAAACGACATCAAAACCTACTGCAAAAAATTGATGTAAATCATTATATTGTTTGGCACCGGTTATTTTTGACAGATTATCAGCACGACCATTTACCGGGTGATAAATTGCGGTAATAGATGCGTCATCACGCGCCATCCATCCTTCCGCATGGACATTGGCAATAAATCCACACCCGATAATGCCGACCTTCAAATGCTTCATTCAACTAAATCCCATAATATCTTAAGGTTACGTTCGTAATCATTTATATCGCCGGGGGTTTCCAATATTTTCGGGACATTAATTAATCGAGGGTCATTAATAATCCATTTAAATGGGTCTGTTCCCAACTCACCGGTGCCAATATCGGCATGTCGGTCACTGTGACTGGCAAGTTGTTTTTCAGTATCATTCATATGGATTAACTTTAATTTATCAATACCTGCAGTTTTATTAAAGTTATCCATCACTGCTTCATAACCATCCCGGGTGCGAATATCATATCCCGCTACGAAAATATGACAGGTATCAATACAAACACCTAATTTTTCGTGATTGGGTATCATATTAAATAATTGAGGAAACTGTTCAAAATCACCGCCCAGGTATGTCCCCTGCCCCGCGGTGCATTCAAGTAAAATCATAACGCCGTTATCATCGGCCAATGTGATAATTTCATTCAGGCTTTCCGCGAATGTTTTCTGCCCATCTTCCAATGTACCACCCTTATATGCACCTTGATGCATTACCAGATAAGGCACCGATAATGTGCCACAGCGAATGATTTCATCAGTGATTGCTATCCTTGACTTCGCTAATATTTCACTATCCTGCGATGCAAGGTTTATTAAATACGCGTCATGACTGACAATAAACTTTATATCATTATCCCGGATAGCACTTTGTAATTTTTCGCTATCTTCCGGTTTATATTTCTTACCACGCCACATCTGCGGACTACTGGTAAATATTTGAATACAGTTTGCCTTTATTCGCGACGCGGTTGCGCACATACCCGCAAAATCAGGGGAAACTGATAAATGAGCACCTATTAACATAATGATTCTCCAAATGATGAATAATAGCAGGATTATCGCAATGCTATTTTTTCTAATAATGCCACTGAATCTGACGAAGTGACTTATAGCAATTGTCCTGTAATGTATCAATATTATCAGAAAAAAGATATTATTTCCATGCTAATTAAAATATATAATATGAAAATATTCACTCAATGCAACAATTTTCTATTGACAATCAAATATCAATAAAATATAATTTAAAAAAAGTAACGTTCCAGAAAATGCTAAAGGAGGTATTACTTATGAAAAAAAGTAATCGTTTAAAAGGCTTCACTCTTATTGAGTTGCTGGTGGTAATAGCCATTATTGCCATCCTTGCCGCAATTCTGTTCCCTGTCTTTGCGCGGGCACGCGAAAAAGCACGACAAACTAAATGCACCAGTAACCAGCGGCAAATTGCTATCAGTGTGCAGATGTATTGCCAGGACCATGGTGACAAATACTTCGATGACCCGGTTACATCGTCATGGACTTCTTCATTAGGTGCTGCCGGTAGTGAAGACCTTTATGATTGTTCATCAACATCCGGCAAAGGTACCGGTGGTTCACCGGAATACGGTATGAACAGTTGTATATTCGGTATGGCGTTATCACGGGTATACAATCCTTCTAACACTTTACTTACCGCCGACATGAACTCATCAGCATCAACAGGTAA
>CAZNLA010000495.1:0-4221 GCA_964573385.1 uncultured bacterium | reverse complement strand
TCTTTTGTGGTGAATTGATTTTTTGTATTCACCGCAAAGGAAACGCAAAGAACGCAAAGAGTAGGGTTTTAATAATTATCTTTGTGATCTATCTGTTCTTTTGTGGTGACTTGATTTTTTATATTCACCGCAAAGGAAACGCAAAATACGCGAAAGATAGGAGGTTAATAAGTGCTTTTGTGTTCTATCTGTTCTTTCGTGGTGACTTGATATGAATCTATGAATAAATAATGTCTGTTTTAAATTTATTTGCCCGCGGTTACTATTGCGTGATGGTTAATTATTATGGTAAATTTAGATATGCATTTCGGGAGCGGTTCCGGAAATTGTAATGTGCAACTTTTTAGTAAAATATTAATCAAATGTTGTAATCCGGTACACTGTTTTAAAGTTATTCAGAGATATTTATAAAAGGAATCAAGATATGAAAAAGTTTAAGCTGTTTTCCCTCGCTCATCTGCTGGTTTTATTAGTTGTAATGACTAGCATCTCTGCTCTTGCCGATGTAGGTCGTGGTCTGCATAAGAAAATTTATGCGGTTCCTGTATCTGGTAAAGTAGTAATTGATGGCAATTTAAAAGATTGGGATTTATCGGGGCAGATTCATAGTTACGTTGTGGCGGAAACTGCGGAGACACAAGGCGCAAGGATTGCCTTAATGTATGACAAGGATGCATTATATGTCTCCGCGGTAGTCCGTGACAATTCGCCGATGATGAATCGTCATGACCCGAAGGTTGACCCGGAAAAAGCGTGGGATGCTGATGTGTGCCAGGTTTGGTTCAGCCTTGACCCTGATTTGCCGTACCATATAAATAACAGCTCTTTTACAAAAACCGAAAAGCTGCCGCCGGTCGCCACCATGTTTCTGTGGTATTTCACCGATAGAAAAGAAGCAAATTTATCAATATTCCGCAGCATGGTGCGCGAAACTATGCCTATCCGTCCGGATTTATCCGCAAATGGTGTAATCCCGGCGGATAACTTTAAAGGTGCATATAAAAAAGCAGATGATGGATTGGGTTACACCCTGGAATACCGCATACCATTTGAGACGATGGGATTAAAACGCGCACCCAAGGCCAATGACCTGATGGCAACATGTTTCGCGGTATTTTGGAGCACTCCGGATGGGTTGAAAACTGCTGGCGGCGCCGCCTGGGCATATGATGTGATGGGGAGACCGGGATTTCCATTCCAGGATTCCGGAACCTGGGGAAAGATGTCTTTTTCAGAAAAAGGTAATTTGCCTAAGTCAATGGTGGAAGAGGGGATGCCACCGGAAAAACCATTACCATTAAAATTCAGTTATGAATTACCGAAAGACCGGCAGGTGACTGTGCAGTTATTTGATGAGAAAAATAATGTTGCCCGTATGTTAGTGCCGCAACAGGACCGCCGTGGTGGTAAAAATACAGAAGCCTGGGACGGATTAGATGACCAGGGAAAACCGTTGCCGGCTGGGAAATATACCTGGAGAGGAATTCAGCATGACCCGATAAAATGGAAAGTTTCTTTCAGCGTAAATAATTCAGGTAACCCACCGTGGCCAACCAATGACAACAAAGGTGGTTGGGGTGGTGATCACGGCACACCGTCTACTGTATGCAAAGTTCCCGGTGGAATGGTGCTGGCATGGAATGGTTGCGAATATGGATGGGGAATTATTAGAGTAGATTTGAACGGTAAAAAAATGTGGGGAACCAAGCATGTCGCAGAGCATATAGCAACAAATGGCAAGCAATTATATATTGCCGGTGATCATTCGTTTAATGAATCAGGAGTTCAGGTTTTAGACCTGGTTGATTCCCGTCCCACCACATTCGGTGGCAACAAACCTTCATTAATAGGACCGGATGGTGGAACTAAAGAAACTGATACAGTTACCGGTTTGGCATACGATGCCGGGAAGATTTATGTTAGTTATGCGAAACGCGATTTAATAGGAATATTTTCTGCGGATAAAGGTGATTTAATTACCACATGGGCTGTGCCGGCACCGCGTCGTATAGCAGTTCAACCGGATGGTTCATTAGTTGTGTTAAGTAATGAAAATATTCTGCAGGTAAAAGATGGTAAGGTGACAACTATTGTTGAAAAAGGACTTGATAATACAACCGCCATATCTGTAAGCACTGATGGTACAATTTATGTTTCAAACTCCGGCAAAAGCCAGGATATCGACGCTTTTGACGCAACCGGTAAACTGTTACGTCATCTTGGCAAACCGGGAGGACGACCAGCATTTGGCAAATATGACCCGGAAGGTATTTACATGCCGGGTGGCATATCACTGGATGAACAAAACCGGCTGTGGGTTGCGGAAACATCTGACGGGCCCAAACGGATAAGCGTGTGGGATACATTAACCGGCAAAAATCTGGCCGAATATTTTGGCGGGTCATCATATTTCGGTTATGGATATATTGACCCGGCAACACCAGACGAGATTTTAGCACATAATGTTTTATGGGCAATTGATTGGAAGAAGCTTAAAGGTACGCCTACTACTACCATATGGCGAAAAACCAGCCCGGATATGGCGGAAGAACCAAACCCGGATGGGTATCAGGGATTATGCAAAATATTCACCGCAAAAGATGGTAAACAATATATGACCGGTGGCGGTCAATTTAAAAGATTGATGTATCGTCGGGATGGTGATGTATTTAAACCTTTCCTTGCTGTTATCGGTGTATATGATTCGATTTTATATGGCGGTCAAGGCAGCCCATTGTTAAGTGACAAAAAAGTATTCCCTAATGGTTATTATTTGTGGCAAGATGAAAACAATGACCAGATTTACCAGAAAGAAGAAGTAAAACCGTTGCCAAAAGGCATATGGGGGTTGAATATGGCATGGGTAGATGCTGACTTAACAATCAATTTCAGCACCGGTCATCAATTAAAAGCCGATGGAATGACAGATGGTGGATGGCCCCATTATGATGCTTCTAAGTTTGCAACGACACCAGTGGTAGGCAAAGTTGGCGGTTACTTCTGGCGCGATCCGGATGGATTTACATATTCTTCCGGAGGAAATTTGATTAAATGGAATGATAAAGGTGAGGCATTATGGCGTTATAACGGCATTGTCGGGTGGCATTACGCATTGAATATGCCGATGGTTGGCCCTGGCAAACTGCATGGTATGACCGGACCAATGGGAACTGCCGGCAACTATTTTGCTATGATGACTTATTTTGGTGCTAACCATATATTCACCCGCGATGGCATATATGTCGCCGCAATATTGGGCGACGGTCGTCTGGGTGGTCGTGGCGCGGATGAAGGACAACCGGAAGGACAGGGGGGAGAGTTTGTAAAACTGTGTCCGGACCCGAATGGACCGGAAAGATATTTTATCATTCATGGTGGTCAGGATTCACGGGTATGGGAAGTATTTGGATTGGATACTATTGAACCGTTAGACGGTGGTACATATGAAATAACACCGGAAGAAGCCGCATTGGCGAAGTCAAAATTGGATGAATATAACGCGTCGATTGCCCGCAGTAAAAAACTTACCATAGCACGCGGACGTACCGCATTGGATATGGCAGAACCAGTAACAAAAGCGGTGGATAATAATCGCAGTTTTCAGGCGCGGGCAGCATATGATGAAAATAATCTTTATGTAAAATTTGATATTTCATCACCAAATCAACTGATTAATGCTGAGCCTGAACCCAGATATACATTTCACAGTGGTAACTGTCTGGATATTCAGATAGCGACAGACCCTAATGCTGATGAAAAACGCAAGAAACCTGCCGTTGGCGATTTGCGGATATTAATATCCCGCCAGGCAAATAAACCGTATGCTATACTTTATCGGCCTAAAGTCGCTGATTTCAAGGGAGAACCAATTATCCTTAAATCACCCACTGGTACAGAATCATTTGACTCAATTGAAGTAATCAATACATTTACACTTGATTACAAAAAAGGAACAAATGGATTTACTGCTACAGTGACATTACCTTTAACTACACTTAACTGGAAGCCGTTACCGGGAAAAACTATTAAAATGGATTTGGGATACCTGTTTGGTAATGATATGGGTACCCAATGTGCTGCCCGTGCCTATTGGATGAACAACGGTTTCAGTGCAAATGTAACCAATGATATCCCTAACGAAAGCCGGTTAGAACCTGCTGAATGGGGTACAGCACTGGTTGAATAAATATTATAACAGGACTTTTGCGAGCAGGATGCTCG
>CAZNLA010000494.1:0-4224 GCA_964573385.1 uncultured bacterium | reverse complement strand
TTTGTGTTCTATGCGTTCTCTCGCGGTGAATAGTAAATATTGGGTTGTGGGTGAATCCCACGTTGGTGTAGTAACAGCGCAACAAATCATATCAGGACTTTCGCTAACTAAGACAACAAATCGGTCGGATTATAAAAATGACAAGTTAAGCGAAAGTCCTGTTTCGCGTTAAAATTCCAGCGGAAATTGACCAATTTACCATACTAACTTCCCCTGTTCCCCAATAGTCTCTTCCTGTGCCAATGCTATCTGTTTTAATCTGGTCACCACGTCATATGGTGGTAACTCAATTGCGCCATGTTTTATCAGGGATTTATAACCAGCAGAGAATTTTTCGTCTTCCCATGGCGTGGTAAATACCGGAATATTCATTTTACGGGCATGTGCCGCTGCCGCCAGTGCACCACCGGGAACGGCAGATTGAACAACCCATACGGCGGTCGATAACCGCGCTATCCAACGATTTCTTTCCAGCAATCTTTGCCCGGTTACACCCAATTCATCCGGATATGCCGATACCAAAGCGCCACGACGCAATATTGCTTCCGCTAATCCGGCATGTAATTTTGGGTAAACAGGCGCGTCTAACCCGTGTCCCAAAACCGCGACGGTACAACCACCGCCCGCCAACGCGCCTCGATGTGCCGACGCGTCAATACCAAATGCCAAACCACTGACAATGGTTATTCCAACTTCTGCCAATTCCCGCGCGGTCTCAAACGCCAATTCTGATGCCTGGGGAGTTGGCACCCTTGTACCAACAATAGCTAATCGTATCCCTGGTAATGTACCACGGATATGTAAACTATCTATAGTTGATGAAAAATCAGTTGTTGCGAACTCCATGCAAACATATATTCGCTATTAATCATCTTTTTCCTGCATTTCATACTCTTTTTTTTAAATAGATATCTATTAATACCAATAAATAAGGGTTAAAATGACAAATAATTTCTGAAATATCCTTATTTCCCATTATCAAATGATGATTATTCTGGTATTATGCATGTCATATTACACCCAAATATAGATAATGTATGGAACTATATATTTACAGGGTTTACAATTTTATTGTTTTCATATGAGAAATCCGCTATGATTTCCCTATTTTTATTGATAGCATAAAAAATCCTGATAAAATATTATTCTTAACAAACTGGAGCACTTAGATAAATGGCAGAATCCTGGGGAGAATTCCGTAGAAAATCACAACGAATACGGTATCAGGCACAAACGGCACCATACTGGGAAGTAGATGGTGTTAAGTATGTTGTGGTTGACATCGCCATAGATTCTATAGCGATAAAGTCTATAAATCAACTGCGGGAAGGTAAATTATTAAGCGGTGTATTGCATTTCAGCGATGGTTATTCGTTATTTATTCAGGGTAGAGTAGTAAAACAATTACTTAGCGAATATGTTCTGCAACTTGGTAAGCCGTTGCCCATGGATCGATTCCAGCATGAATTGGCTAATTCTGCGGTGGGAAGCGACAGACGACAATATTTTCGCCTGCGGTACCCGACACCTGGTATTGCACCGGTTATTACAATTGATAAAATTGCGTATCCTCTGGTTGAAACGTCAGAAAAAGGCCTTATTCTAATCTGTTCGGACCCAATGCGTTTTCCCCGCGGAAAACAAATACGGGGAAATGTAACTTTTAAAGATGGCCAAACATACAATGTTGTCGGGGATGTTATACGGTTAGGTGCCGATACTGTAATTGTTAAAATTGTCGTCGGTGGTATACCAGAGTCACAAATGTTCCGTGAACAACAACGGGTCATTAATATGTTCAGGAAATAGATACTATTTAAAAAATCTCCCCAATTACAGATGGAATACGGGTTGAGATGTAAAGAATTAATTTAACCACGAAATACACGAATGACACGAAAAATGAATGTTGATTTCACATCTTTATAAGGTATTAAATAATTACCCTTTTCATGTCCTTCGTGTATTTCGTGGTTAATAAATATATTAGATTGAAAGTCAGGATTAACTCTTCTTTTGCGTTCCTTACGTTCTTTTGTGGTGAATTTAATTGTGTGTGGTTGCTACCTGCCTGAATATTGTTTCACTGGTGCGCAATACGCGGCCATAAATACGTAAACCCCGCACATCTACGGATATTTTCAGATTTTCTGTGCCGTTTATATGACGGATATATGGGCTGAAACGTCCCCAACCAAATTGACGCGCATCCCCACCATCACAAAAATGACCATCAATGATATAACTTATAATGTGCGGTCCGCCATCAATATTCACCACAACATGATGTTCTTTGCCGGCTTTCAGCACCGCATCGCTTTCCCAAATATTTATAGTTTGTCCATCACTTATATATAATTCCAGTATTCCACCATGTTTTGTTCGCAGGCAAAAACCGTGTCCTGTGGCATCAATATTATCCAGCAATATCTTTTCCGACATCGTATCCGGTAGATTCAGTATCAATTCAATTGCCACGCCTTCCCCGGTGTCTTTACCGCGAAAGTCGAGAAAAGAATAATCGCGTATCCTGAACCATGGTAATGGCGATAATACTGCGGTTTCCGGCATAGGTTCACCTTTTACAGGCAAATGCAGCAGACATTTCTCCGTTGAAATTGCAGGTATATCAATGCTCTTACCTATTTGCAATGCTAATGCCGACCACATATCATTTAAAAAATCCGCTGGTATTTCATGCACCCGTGCAATATCTTTCTGTGTCTCGGTAAGATAATATTTGCCATCATTTTCAACTAAATCAGGATAACTCATGCGGACATAGGGGTCATCTTCATACAATATTATTTCCGGTTCCGACCATGCTATTTCACGTCCGGAAGGTGTATCAATTTCTATTCCCGCGCTTAACCAAACCGGATTTCTGTCTTCATACGCGCCGCCATCCGCATTACCTGCGGTTTCGCGCATTACGCGGCCACCATGGTTATGAAACCAATACAGAAAATTGCCATTTTCGCATCGCCAGGTGAAATTTGCTGCCCGTGGGTGTTTCATACATCTGCCATCGGCAAAGCATTTATATCGGGGGACAGACCATGTATGCCCCCCATCGCGGCTATAACTTTCCACCGGGTACCCGTCAATACTGCGATAAACACAATATATCGAACCATCACTGAGAATAGAATAACTGTGCTCCTCAGAAATAGCACCGCCACTGGGTGGGGTGCGTAAACCGATATCACCATCCGGCAACGTTTCCCAGGTAAAATTATCCGGGTCAGACTCTGTAAGCATATTTCCGCATGCCAGTAATACCCCTTCTGATTGTTCAAAAAATCCCCGCCCGAATTTGCCGACTTTATGCAGAGACATATAAGCAGTACCATTTAAAATAAATGGCTTTCCCACATTCCAAAAAAATCGCAATGTACCACCATAAACATTTTCGTTGTCGCAGGCAAAATTACGAATCGGGATATCATACCGTTGTTCCGACCAACTTTTGCCGTAGTCATCGCTGTATTTAAACACATAATGTCCCAACGAATCTACCCGGGTAAGCGTTGTTTTGCCGTCACAACATTTCACTTCGCGCACATTGTCGGTATTGTGGTTATAAAAGACAAATATTCTGCCGGAAGGCACTTTCAGCATCACCGCGTAAGAGTTCTCCCGTTTTTCACCGGGTTCAACAGATACCGGTGATGACCAGCTTTTACCGCCATCAGTACTGCGCATAGTCATAACGTGCTGACCATCCGCCCCTTCATGTCCGGGACCGGTTGTAACACAGCACAACCACGCGCCATCATCGGTCTGCACAATATACGGTTGGTCGCTATAACTTTCAGTCGGAATCTCTAACCCATTGGTAATATGGCGAAAATATGGCATTATATTTCTCCTGATTATAACTGACTATAAAGAAATTTTTTGTAGGGAATGCCGTCCCCGGCATTCCGAAAATACAGAGTTTTTATCTCCAAGAGGAATGCCGAGGACGGCATTCCGTATAGAAAAAATATAAGTATTAAGTATTATCCCATTACTGCTTTTAACCATGCTTCCGCTATTAAGGCATGGCCGGCGGTGGTGGGGTGACATCCGTCTCCTGTCCACACAATTTCTGGTCTTTCGGCACGGGCTTTCAGCAACAACGTGCGAACATCGGCAAATAACAGGCCACGTTCGGCAGCCAATTGTTGTGCAAATTCGGCATAGGTGGCTAATTCCTGATTTAATTCGCCATCGTTATCA
>CAZNLA010000493.1:0-4225 GCA_964573385.1 uncultured bacterium | reverse complement strand
AGAAAAGTTCTCTTTGTGTTCCTTGCGTTCTTTTGCGGTGAATAGCGAAAGTTCTGTAATGTCAAATCACCTTCAAAACATTTTAATTCACCGCGATAGATCTCAAAGACCGCAAAGAAGATTTCAGAAAAGTTCTCTTTGTGTTCCTTGCGTTCTTTTGCGGTGAATATCGAAAGTTCTATAATTTTAAATCACCTACAAAACATTTTAATTAACCGCGATAGATCTCAAAGACCGCAAAAGAAGATTTCAGAAAAGTTCTCTTTGTGTTCCTTGCGTTCTTTTGTGGTGAATATCTTGTCTGTCACTGCTGGTATTACGTTGTTACTTCGTGGTCATCATTTTCTTCAGCGACTAAAATATATTTTATTTCTACCCGGCTAACCCTGTTACCATCCATCTCTAACACTTTAATGCTGAATGAACCGGTGGTTATTTCCTCGCCAGTTTCCGGGATTTTGCCGAATGCCCAATACGCGAAACCGCCGACGGTATCACAACTTTCCTCGCAAGTAACCTTTTTACCCATCTCTTCTTCCAGGTCTGCCATCGGCAATCTGCCATCCACGTTATAAATATCATCGGAAATTTTAATTATCCATTCTTCTTCTACCGGTTCAAATTCATCGGGTAAATCCCCTACTATCTCTTCCAGTAAGTCGTAAATAGTAACCAGTCCTGCGGTACCGCCGTATTCATCAACAATAATGGTTATATGCTGACGTTCTTTTTGCATCTGACGCAATAATTTCATCACCGGCACGCTTTCTGGCACCATTAAAACCGGTCGCAGAATCTTTTGTATATCAGCTTTTTTATTTTCCTGGTACAAGGCAAATAAATCTTTTGTATGGCAAAAACCAATGATATTATCAGCATCACCACGCATTACCGGGTATCTGGTATGGCCACCTTCCATTGCTGTATGAATATTTTCCGCTAATGATTCATCAATATCCAGAATTATCATATCTGTCCGGTGCGCCATTACCTGACGGGTAAAACGATGCCCAAAGTCAAAAACATTGTCCTGTAATTCCGCCTGTGCCTTGCCCAGTTCACCACCATTCTGATGTCCACTGGCATTAATAATCATCCGCAACTCTTCTTCTGAATGTACAACCTCGTGACTGTCAGCAACTTTTATACCCATTAGCTTTAATGTACCATTGGACGCGCGGTTTAGCAGAAAAATGAAAGGTTTGAATATAAACATGATGACTTTCATCGGTTTTGCCACAGCCATGATAATTTTTTCGGCATTTTGAATAGCCATCATCTTTGGTGCCTGTTCGCCAAATATTATATGCAAAGAAGTAATTGTAACAAAAACAATTAAAAAAGTGATGACGGTAACAAGGGTGCTGTCGGTGGGCATGTGATAAAAGTTGAAAATAGGTTTAACAATTCGTTCCGCAATTGCCGGTTCACCAATCCACCCCAAACCAAGACTGGCAATTGTTATACCCAATTGTGCCGCGGACAGGTAAGAATCAATATTCTTTAAAACATCATTAACCTGAATAGCCGTCAAATTACCTTCATCTGCTAATTCACGAATCCTGGTTACGCGAATCTTTACAATAGCAAATTCGGCAGCAACAAAAAAACCGTTTAAGATTATAAGCGCTATGGTAAGTGCAAGTAGCAATATAGTTTGTAATAAATGTGAGTCCATAAATGTCATACCGATAATAATAAGCGGTATATATAAGTTACCTCGTGATTAATTATATCACGCAAATTACGCAAAATTCAATATTCCTGCGGAATCTGATAAATATTTGCCGGTTAAGGGTATTTTTTGGGTTTGGGGGAAGGTGTTTTTAGTTTATCAGTCGGATTGGTCGGATCGGACGGATTTATCGGACTTATCGGACTTATCGGATTTTTGAAATTATAAAGTTGCTACGATAGTCTTAGTGACCATTATTTCTACTGGTCACTGTTTGTTGAAGTAACCCATTTCTGAAAACTGAAAACTGAAAACTTTTCCACTTTATCGGATTAAACTAATTAATAATATGGTACTTATCCACAACCTTACTCATTGACATTTACGGCTTCTGACATTACAATCGACTTTGTCAGCAATATAAGTTTTAAATCAGGATATATCTTAAACTATGGCATATATATTATCAATATTAAATCAAAAGGGTGGTGTCGGTAAAACAACATCCGCCGTTAATCTTGCGGCAGGATTAGCGATTGCCGGGCAGCGAACTTTGTTAATAGATATTGACTCGCAAGGCAACGCTACTACAGGCTTGGGGGTGAAGAAGAGTACCATTGCCGCATCAGTATTTGATGTTTTAATGGGAAATGCCGAACCTGCTGAATCAATAATGCCTACAAAAACTGAGAACCTGTATTTAATGCCGGCGACACTGGAATTAGCAAATGCGGCAGTTGAATTGGCAAATATACCGGAACGCGAATTGGTATTAAAAAAGAGACTGGATAAAATATCTGCTGATTTTGACTACATTATTATTGATACTCCGCCATCATTAAATACAATTTCGGTAAATTGCCTGGCAGCATCAACCGGGGTAATAATTCCTGTCCAGTGCGAATTTTACTCGCTGGAAGGGCTGGCGCAATTAGAACACACCATAAAATTAATTAAACGCAGTTTAAATCCCAAACTTGATATTACCGGAATTTTGCTGGTAATGGTGGGGTTACGCGCGAAGTTATTTGGCGATGTAGTGCGTACGGTACGCAGACAATATGGTGAAAAGGTATTTAAAACAGATATTCCCCGCACAGTACGCTTTGCGGAAGCCCCCAGTTTCGGCGAAACAATTTTTGAGTTTGACCCACGCGGTAAAGGCGCGCGTGCTTTCAGAGAAATAACAAAAGAGGTAATAGAGCGATGTCAAAAAGGCGTAGCGGTTTAGGTTCACTTATCCCGGGTGCAGAATTAGTACCGGATTCATCGCAGGAAACAATATCAGTACATGATATTGTAGTAAACCCGTATCAACCGCGAAAAAGTTTTGATGAAAGCGCGTTGACAGAACTTACCGAATCAATAAAACAATATGGCATATTGCAACCACTTTCTGTACGGCATAATGGCGTAAATTACGAACTAATCGCAGGTGAAAGACGGTGGCAGGCAGCAAAACGCGCAGGATTGCATACTGTACCGGTGGTAATGCGCGAATGTACAGATGAAGAGATGCTGGCACTGGCACTGGTAGAAAATATTCAACGCGAAAACCTGAATGCCATTGAAGCCGCCCGCAGTTACAAACAGTTATCAGAGATATTTGGCCTTACCCAACACGATGTGGCAGACAAGGTTGGCAAAAGCCGAACTGCAGTTGCCAATACCATGCGCCTGTTGGCATTGCCGGTAGAAATGCAGATGGCAATTGCAGAAGGTAAGATTTCTGAAGGTCATGGCAGAGCATTATTGGCGATTGACGACCCGGAACTGCGAAAAGCACTTTTCACTGCGATAAAATCTAAAGGTTTATCCGTCCGCGAAGCAGAAGCAATCGCATCATCTGAACCTAAAACAAAAAAAGAGCCAAAAAAGATAATAAACCCGGACGCGAATATGAATGCTGTAAAAGATGAATTACAATCCGCCCTTGGCACCCGGGTAAAATTCCGCCCGGGTTCCCATGCTGAAAAAGGCGTAATTGAAATAGATTACTTTACCCAGGATGACCTGGAAAGAATTTACGAAGTTATTGTTAGGAAGTAGTTTTTAGTTTGGGGAACGTTGAACATTGAACGTCCAACGTTAAATTTTGAATATTGGTGTTCTATTTATAGTTCCAGTTCAACCCGATAGCCCCACCCCAACCCCTCCCCGGGGAGAGGGGCTTTTTTGTTTGGGGGAACGTTGAACTTCCAACGTTGAATTTTGAATTATTGGTGTTCTATTTATAGTTCCAGTTCAACCCAAAAGCCCCACCCCAACCCCTCCCCGGGGAGAGGGGCTTTTTTGTTTGGGGAACGTTGAAGATTTAACTTCCAACGTTGAATTTTGAATTATTTAAATTGAATGTGAAAATATTTAACATTGGGAGTTAAACGTTCGATGTTCGATGTTCATTTTACAGCCCCACCCCAACCCCTCCCCGGGGAGATGGGCTTTTTTTTATTTGGGGAACGTTGAACATTGAACGTCCAACGTTGAATTTTGAATATTGGTGTTCTATTTATAGTTCCAGTTCAACCCAAAAGCCCCACCCCAACCCCT
>CAZNLA010000492.1:0-4236 GCA_964573385.1 uncultured bacterium | reverse complement strand
ATGGTCGCTTCGACAGGCTCAGTGACCGGTCACTGAGCCTGTCAAAGTGACCTTAAGCGAAAGTTCTGTAACAATATAATCAAGAATATCCTCACAGATTTCAGAATCAGTGAGGATATTCTTGATTGTTACTCTGGTAATATTATTCTGCCAGTGTCCAACGTACGCCACAATTTGGTGAACGTTCCCAATATGGGTGCAGGGTTAATCCATTTATTTTACATACTGCTTTGTCTGTACCGTATTCAATTCCCGGTCCCTTACTGTTGCCAATTTTAAATACAAATCCGAAATTAGTACCGGCTTTCAGATTCAGATTTGCCAATTCAGTTTTGGGTATTGCTGCTTCATAAATATAGTTGTTGCCGTCTCTTAATACCACATGTTTTGCTGAGGCAACTGCACCGGTTGTTAACTTGCCGCGTGGTTGCCGTGGGAAGTCGTGGATACGTGGTACACCCGGTGCCATTTGCCGCCATAATTCGCTTTTGCCATCGTTGCATTGGTACAAACTATATTCATAATCGGTATCAGGCACGGTGTGAAAACCATATGGAACTTTATCTGTAGTTGGTGCAAGGTCATGCCAATCATCAGTAACATCCAGGCCAAATTGCAATCTGTCACGACGGAATGGTATTCCTGCCTCCGGACTGCGGGTATAAACATATGGTACTTCGCCAAAACTGCGGGTTGGGTCTTTTGTTTTATTCCGATAATCCTGAATAAATTCCTTATATGGTGACTTTTCATCATCTGCTTTAGTATGGAAATATGAGTTTTCATCACGATCTGCGAATCGAATAGCGTTTGATTCCGGTGTTGGGTCATTAACGCGTGCGGCAATATACAGGTTATTGTCATCCCATGCCAATTTTACTTCGCAGAAGGTTCCGTCTGGCTGTTTATCTTTTTGTGTTAACCACGGACGCCGCATTAATTCCGTTGAATCCATCTTTTCCGCACCGGCAATCAGCATTACACCCGGCACATCTTTCCAATCATCCAGATTACCATCGATTGTCTTTGTTCCTTTGCATGCGACTGCCGCATTCATTATTTCAGAATATTCCGCGTCTCCGGCATCACTGGTCACCTTGAACTTAAATAAATACGCGTTGGAATCCAGTGGTACTGCTTTTGTCACCGGGAAGGTGAAGGTTTTCGTTTCACCGGCTTCAAGGGTTATCGGTTGTTCTGCCATTGCCAATTCAATTTCCTTCGGCGCGGTTATCAACAGTTTTCCGGCAATTTTGCGGTTATAACAGTTGTGAATAGCAACATCGAAGTTTACATCCTTAGCCGTTAATGGCTTGGTAAAGTCGCGTGGTAATATCTCTACCGGGCGTTTGCCATTAATTACGATGGATAATAATCGTTTTGTTGCCTCTACCGGACCTTTTTTACAGGTGATATAGGTAGGTGAAAGATTCATTGGTAAGGTAACTGATTTATCTTTAGTATAAATTTGGTTACCAGCAAGGTCATAAAATTGTAATAATCCATCAGAGTTGTTAATGGTCATGGTACCGCCGGATACGCCATCTACCTGTGCCCATAAACGCTCTTTTGCGGAGTTGCCACCGATGGACATCAATTGGCCAAACATTACCATCAATGCGTCTTTATCGTCATCTTTGCCAAATTGGAAAACCCATGGCAAATGTTTGTGGAATACAACTTTTTCGAACTTTTTACCGGTTACAAAATAGTTGAACGCTGCTGTTGCTGTTACTACCGGTGCCGGGATAAGGTTATTATCTCGATTTCCCGGGGTTCGCGCTTCCGCACCAGTCGGCAATTCATCAAACAGTACCCGTGGGTGCCATGGAGCGATGCGTTCCTGACCGGAAGCCATAAATTGTGCTACACCCTGTGGTAATAAATATTCGCTGTTTACAAACCATGTTTCGGTTTCCATTGATATTTTGCCTTTTGATTTTGCAACCATTGGGCCGTAACACATCGCGGGGGGTACATAATGATCTGTGAAAATATCGACATATTTATCAAGTTCATTGCTACCATCAGAATAGAATTTGTCTTCGGTATTCATGATTGATGATGCCGCCAACAGTTTTATTCTGGGGTCAACTGTGCGTGCTGCTATGGCGATATGTTTTTGAATTTCACGGTATTGCAGACAATCGCGCGCCCAACCGGAAATTCCGCCTCCTTCCCATGGTTCATTATAATTTTCTAATCCCCATAACGCGCCATTTCCATCCCGCCAATAACGGTAACAGAATGCCTGAATCCAATTTTCGTAACGCTGATATAATTTGGGGTCGCAAAGCCAGTCGCCACTGCCCCAGTAACCGCCACTATTCGGTGTCCAACCACTTGCTGGTGTTGGTTCGCTGAAAGGGCGTGTCCATTGCGGATGTCCACCCAATGTAACCATAATTTTTTGACCATTTTCTTCTGCGGCTTTAAATAATGTGTCGTAATTATTCCAACTCCATTTATAATTTTGGTCTTCGCTCCAACTTAATTCAGAACGCCAACCGCGTATACCCATGCGGTAATACATCTTTGAGCGCTTATTATAATCGCCATTCATAAATTGGCCTTCACCAAATACCGGTACGTTATCAATGGTGCCATATTCACGTGGTTTTTGTATTCGTGCCATGGTGGCAAGAAACTGGCGCGTTTCACCGCGAACCAGTATTATCGCGTAGGTGCCAAACCGCGTTGGTAATGGGAAATTAGTCACTGTTTGGGTGATTTCTTTAACTTTATCATCGGTGCCAAAATCTATAGTTATCGGTACCAAAATCGGCTTTCCGGCTAATGCTACCACCGGTGCATTTCCGGCAGTGTCACTATACCCAGACTTTGAAATATCTTCCGGGTCGCGGGTGGTAATTTCCTGAATCTCAATAGCGTAATCTTTAACTACACCGACATCTTTTCCTTTTGTGATAATCAGGTTAATATTTACTGCTTCACCCGGCATAAATAGTTGTCCGGGGGCATTTGACCCAACAAATCTGCTGGTTGCATTTGGCGCACTGCATTTAAGTCGGTCATAATTTTCCTTAATCATCACAGACTGGTCTGCCAGTGCGATGGTGGAAATAAGTGAGATTAGCACAAATGCTAACAGCAGGGAAACACGATTCATAAAGTCCTCCGATTAAAATTGACGGATAAGCCAAATGGAATGGGTACGTAACCATTGGCGCTTTATTAATTCTACTATCCTGTATCTATGACTGTCAACTTTTTACCCAGATAAATAATTCAGGACGGTTGCTTTGTAAGAGAAATCTGCTTAAAAATGGTCGCTTCGACAGGCTCAGCGACTGGTCACTGAGCCTGTCGAAGTGACCTTAAGCGAAAGTCCTGATAATTATTAATTGTATTTTTTTACAAAATTTGATACATTAAACTTAATCATCATTTATTGATGGGCATGTTTATAAAATTCCTTTTGTTTTTAAAGTAAATTTGTTTTTAAAATGGTTTCTTTACAAGGTTTAGTGACCATTAGCGAAAGTTATGAACATGAATAAATATGAGGGAATCAGAATGTCAGTTATTAATTTACCAACACTGCGTCGGTTACCGCGATATTTGAAAGCATTGGTATTTTTGTCTGGGGTCGGGCAAAAATATGTGACAAGTGCTGAAATGGCGGGAATATTGAAATTAGATGAGACGCTAGTGCGAAAAGATATTGCCATGACCGGGTTTACCGGCAAACCGCGGGTGGGCTTTGCGATATCTGAGTTGCGCGATCATCTGGAGATATTTTTGGGTTTACGTGTTCGCAAAGATGCCATCGTAATAGGTGCCGGTCGTCTTGGTCAGGCACTCACCTGTTACCATGGTTTTGAAGCGCATGGTTTAAGAGTCTTGGGCTTATTTGATACTGACCCGGTGAAAATGGGTTTGCAGGTTAATGATTTGGAGATTATGCCATTGTGGCAGGCACCGGCATTGGCGCGCCGGTTAAATATAAATATTGCTATCATAGCAGTACCGGCAAAAGCCGCTCAGGAAGTAGCAGACAACCTGTTCAAAGCCGGTCTCACCGCATTCTGGAACTTCAGTGGACACCCAATAAAATTGCCACCTCCGGCAGTAGTGCAAAATGAAGACCTGGCCGATTCTCTCGCCGTATTTTCATATGATGTGGTGAGAAATTTAAAATTGGAAGAAGGTTTTTTGAAGAGAGAAGAGTGAAGAGTGAAGAGTGAAGAGAAAGGTTCTTTCGTTTTAGAATTT
>CAZNLA010000491.1:0-4237 GCA_964573385.1 uncultured bacterium | reverse complement strand
TCACGCGGTGTAAAAATGCTGATAAGCACAACGCCGGAGTTTGACGGAAGATCTTTTGGCACAAATGTTATGGAGGCAGTTATAATCGCAATGAAGAAAATTAAACCGGATGATATGACTCCTGATGATTATCTGAAAACCCTTGATGAACTGGGATGGCAACCGCGAATAGTCAACATGGAGGAAAAATAGATGGTGGGAGGTGGTTTTCAGCATGGTCCTGGAGGCGGAAAAGGGCGTGGTCCCGCTGCGATGGAACAAACAAAACCAAGTAACCCATGGAAATCATTCAATCGGGTATTATTGTGGATTAAGCCATATACATTTATTGTTTTATTCGGATTATTTTGTTTATTAGCTTCAACATGGCTGGATATGCAGCCAAACCTGATAATAAAAAATTTAATTGATAAATATATCCCAGCCGGGATAAAAGATAAAAATGTAAATTTAATTCTACAACCTATTCTTATTCTTCTGGGCATTTACGTATTATCACAATTACTTAATTTATTCCGCACCTACCTACTGCACATTTCCGGTCAAAAGCTTATATATACCTTGCGACAACAGGTTTACAGCCATATGCAGTCGTTATCACTGACATATTTCGATAACAAACAAACCGGCGATATGATGTCGCGGATGTCTGGAGATATAGAACAGGTTGAAACATTAATGGTACATGGTATGGATACCATTATCAGTGGTTTCTTCGGGATGATTCTGGCATTTTATTACATGTATTCTTTAAGCGCGAATACTCATCCAAATTTGGCATTCCTGGTTCTTATCCCAATGCCATTAATTGCGTTATCAATTTATTTCTTCAGTCGCAAAATACGTGCCATTTATCGTGATATCCGCGATACTGTCGGCCAGATGAATGCTAAATTACAGGAAAACTTCTCCGGGATACGAGTAATTAAGGCATTTAATAGAGAAGAAGATGAGAAAAAATTAGTATTTGAAGCCAGTAAAAGTGTTATGGATAAAAATATTCGTGGTATACGTATGTGGTCAACTTTCGGTCCTTTCAACCGTTTGTTGGGATTAAGCGGTTCACTTATAGTACTTGGTGTTGGGTCTGCTGCCGTCATTCAGGATAAAATGACAATTGGTTCATTAGTTGCATTCTGGGGATACGTGGGGTCATTTTATGGACCGATATGGATGTTGCTGCAATTTAATGATTCTATAATGCGGGCATTGGCAGCAAGTGAACGTCTGTTTGAAGTGCTTGATACTGACCTTAAAATAAAAGACCCGACAGTGCCGGTTATTATAGATAATCCAACCGGTGAAGTGGAGTTTGAAAATATATCGTTTCGTTATGCCGATACCGGTGAATTGATATTAAAAGAATTATCTTTACATGCGTACCCCGGGCAACGTGTGGCATTAGTCGGACACAGTGGTGCCGGTAAAACAACTATAATAAACTTAATTCCCCGTTTTTATGATGTTCAGGAAGGTCGGGTGTTAATAGACAATGTTGACGTGCGCGATATGGCGCAATCAGAGTTGCGCAAAAATATTGCCATGGTTTTGCAGGATACTTTTCTATTTAACAATTCCGTTAAAGAAAACCTGCGTTATGGAAAATTGGATGCAACTGACGAAGAGATAATTGAAGCGGCAAAAATAGCAAATGCCCATGAGTTTATTGAAAAACTGCCGGATGGATATGACACAGAAATAGGTGAGCGTGGAGTAAAATTATCTGGTGGTCAAAAACAACGCATAGCAATTGCCCGGGCAATACTCGCTAATCCTAAAATCCTTATCCTGGATGAAGCGACATCATCTGTCGATTCGGAATCTGAATATTTAATTCATCAGGCGTTGGACCGGCTAATATCCGGTCGTACAACATTTATAATCGCGCATAGATTAAGTACCATAAAAAATGCTGACATAATCTTAGTGTTGGAAGACGGCGAGGTAGCAGAACGCGGAACCCATGACGATTTAATTATTGTCGACGGGAAATACGCGCAGATGCATCAAAGACAATTTTGGGTAAATGATACCCTTAACGCGGGGGTAATGTAATGAAGATTTCATTCATTTTCTTATTAATTATCATCTTATTATTAGCTGGTTGTGGTAAAAAATCTACCCCACCCCAACAAAATGCTAACAACAGACAAAGTGGTATATTCTCAATTACTGTCAGCAAAAATGACAAATCGGAATACCTGAAAATCACCCGGAATGGTGATGCCTTTGATATCATGGGTAATGGTAAGTTAATCGGTACTATTGATGATAAAGGTGATAAATTAAAAATATACAATGCTGATAAAACTGAGGCAGGAAAAGTGCAATTAGACGGAACTGACATAAAATTAAAAGACGCCAAAGATAACCGAATAGCTAAAATTAAAACTGAAAATGGTGATATCTCCGTCAAAGATAGCGCGAATAATAAATTTATGAAAATTAAACCGGATGGTAATAATTATAAAATTGATGACGCAACCGGTAAAAAAATTGGTAAAATAAAAAACAATGGTGATAAATGGTCAATATCCGATAATAACGGATTAATTTATACCTTTACTGGCAATACATCTGCCGGAATAACCGGAATACTGATAACAAACAAATTAACCCTGTTGCAACAATCAGCACTTATCGCCGGTTATAATTTATTGCTGAATAATGGAAACTAATTATGAAATGTTCAGAAAAAACAGGTTTTTTATTATTACATGAATGTGGAAACATTGCGGAAACCCGTTGTATATATTGCGGTAAAAATATCTGCAATCAACACACCTATGCGTTGTCACAGGAAATGGTATTAAAATTACCACAAATACCACCACCTAATGTCAAAGCCATTGCATGTTTAGAATGTTTCAGAAAAAATCGTATTAATCAACCACAAACAACAGCACAACCGACTGACCCCACACGAAAAAATCTGGCCGGTAACCCCAACAGAAACGACCCGGATAATGACCCGGGATACCGATTGCCATATTTTGGTGGTTATATGCCATATATCTTATATTCTGATTTCAACAATAACGACCGTAAAGTATTTAATAACCCCGGATATGGCACTTCCGGTAACAGTGCTGATATGCTGGATAGTTAAATTGCCATACCCCCAATTAGATATCTTATATTATGCCTGTGGCGGTGGAATGGGACATGTCAACCGTTGTGCCGCGATATTGCGTAAATTAAAAGATAAGCGCGTTCTCGCAGTCTCTTCAACACCACAGATTTACCCATTATTTTATGATGCTGTACCATATGTTAATCTCGCCGGGCAAAAACCGCATGATGTCCGTAACAACATTCGTTGGCTGATATTAAATTATAATCCAAAAATTATCGTCATGGACACTTTTCCACATGGTGTAACCGGCGAAATGGAAAATATTATCAACGAAAGTTTTGCAAAAAAAATATTGGTAACCAGATACGTTAAGCCAGAAATAGCCATACAATGGCAGGAAACAGTTAATAAATTCGACATGGTAATATCTATTGAAAAACCTGTTCAATATAAATATGCCAACGTCACAGAAGTACCACCTGTATTAATACGTGACGCAACCGAAATATCATCAGCCGAAGAAAGTCGTCATTTATTAAATGTTTATGACAACAAACCGGTAATAGCCGCTATATCAAGTGGAGATTTTGCATGGGAAGCAAAGATTTTCGGTTTATTCCTATCTATCTGGCAAAAATCCGGTACTGTTTTTCATCCACGCTTAATATCACCCAACATCCAGGAAAAATCTACTCAACCACTTATAGAATATATCACAGGCATTGATATGGTAATTGGCGCGGCGGGTTACAACCTGTTTCACGAGGTTAAAGCGACAAAAACACCAGCAATATTTATGCCACAACCCAAACGTTTCGACGACCAATATTGGCGCGCGCGCAAATCCCCCACCCCGCATAACCCAGAAGAGTTTGAAGAAATTATAATGAATACCTGCCAGCAACAACGTAAACATGATGCTGTTAAATATATAAATGGCGCTACCAAAGCAGCGGAATTGATAAAAAGTTTTCTTTAGCAATAATTCATAAAAATCAACATAGACAATTTTGCAAAAAACTAACACAAATAATTTTGACAAGTATACGGTGTCGCTGCTCTGCAGCTTAAAATAATTTTGTTAATCAAGTACTATTAATATATCGCCACTCTGTGGCTAAATATAATGAAAATTATATTTATGAATTAAAAGCCGCAGCG
>CAZNLA010000490.1:0-4253 GCA_964573385.1 uncultured bacterium | reverse complement strand
CGGGCAGACGATAAATATGCCAGTGGCAGTATACGATGGCATCAGCAATGATAACCTTCCGTTTCTTAACGAAACATTTAAATCAGTACCGTCTTTCTTCCCATGGCCGGATTTCTCTGTTGAATGGGGTGAATGGCCATATTCGATAGGTGACAGGGAAGAATAGAGCATAGTAAATTTGCACTTCTTATCTTTTTTTGATAAAATTATTGGCAAATCCATGTAGTTACCTGATTATCTATGAAAAGAAAAGAGTGAAGTTGCATCATTTTTGATATTTTTTTCGTATATCTTAATTATATGATAGATAACTGATATCAATAATCTACTTTCCAGCAAATAAACCTTAAAATTTACTGGTTATAAGGTATCAGTAACGGGTATAATTTTTTGATATTAAGCAGTTTGAAATCTAAATTTCACGGTATCTTTAAAGGAGAAATTAATGGTAAAAGAATCAAAACAGGGATTCACCCTGATTGAGTTGCTGGTGGTAATTGCTATAATTGCAATTTTGGCTGCCATATTGTTCCCGGTATTTGCGCGTGCCCGCGAAAAAGCGCGACAAACAACCTGTACCAGTAATCAAAAACAGATTATTGCTACTTTGCAGATGTATATTCAGGATCATGAAGAAACATTGCCGACTACTGCTACAGTATGGTCAGGCACAAGTCTTGACCCCGGTGTTTTAATTTGTCCGACAAAAGGAAAAAACACTGTTAATGGTTATGGTTTCAATAGTTATTTGGGTGGACAGTCAATAGGTGATTTTCAGTCACCCGCAGATACCCTGACCATTGCGGACAGCATTGGTGATAACAATATGTTAGTTATTCAATCTGATGCTGATTTTCGTCACAGTAATTCACTTGTTGCAGCTTACCTGGATGGACATGTGACAACCGTTAAAGCTGAAAATTGCGGTGCATTTGCCTCACCTTCGACAGATTTAATGACCGGGTTGGTTAGTGGTCAAACAATGTTGGATGGAATGAATGGTTGGAGCCGTACCTGTAATGGAACACCTGCTAATGTTGATGCCTCTAACTATAAAATTACTATGATAGGTTCTGATGGTCAACCATCACCATGTCTTGACTTTTATTCTGCCACTTACGGGCAGGGAGATACTTATCGCGATTTGAGTACCAACACAGGCGTACGTCAGTGGCAGGTATCCGGTTCTATTAAGTTCGCACAACCGGCATTGGCACAGGGCGTGGGTAGTGAAGCGAATTTTGCATTATATGTGGATGACGGCACAAAAAATATCGTAAGTTTTATTCGTGGTGCTGGATATACAAATCCAACTCCGCCTTGGTTTACCATTAATGGTTCTGATGTGGTTTCAATGTATACAACCGCAAATAGTTGGCAACCATTTAAGTTTACGGCTTATGCGGGTAAAGTGCTTTGTGAATATGGCGGTCGTGTGATGACATTACCATTGGCCGATGCAACCTGTTCATGGGCATCTCCAAAACGTATGCACATATATATGCGCTCATACGGAGCCCAGCATATTTATGTTGATAATCTTAAATTTGGTTTGGATACAGTGGTGCAAAATCCTAAATGTGGGTATTGCAGTCGCGTAATTTCCCGCGGTTGGGCATTCTGCGCGTATTGTGGTCACAGTTTACCATAACCACTTAGTATCCTTTCGATTAATATCACTTCGACAGTCTAAGTGGTTGGTCTCTGAGGCTGTCGAAGATATTTTTAAATTAACTTTCTTTTTCAGGAAAGTATTATTACCTATAATCTTTCGCAGAATTAGATTATAGGTCTTGTTTTATTTAATCTAATTTTAATCAATAATTACTTAATTTCTATTGACTATGGTATACAAAATGGGTATCATTATTAAACCGGTATAGCTCACGCCGGGATTTTTTAGAGGAGGTTTATATGTTAAAAACTTTAAGGGACCGTGGATTTACTCTTATTGAATTGCTGGTAGTAATTGCCATTATTGCAATTTTAGCCGCTATTTTGTTTCCGGTATTTGCCCGGGCGCGCGAGAAAGCACGGCAAACTACCTGTACTAACAACCAACGCCAGATTGCGTTGGCCACTACTATGTATGCACAGGATCATGACCAGACATTGCCTGGAGCAGAGACATACTGGAACGATATAAAAATTGACAACGCTATTTTAGTTTGTCCGTCAAAGGGCAAAAACACCCCGAATGGTTATATTTATAATCGTAATATTGCCAGTTTGGCATTGGGAGAGTTGGAAAATCCTTCAATAGAAATACTCACTGCCGATGGAGCACATACGGCAACTACCACACCGGATAGAACATTTGCAAATATCGGCTATACTGCCACAGATATTGATACAACACGTCATTCCGGCAAATATCTTGCAAGTTATGCGGATGGTCATGTTGGTACACCTTCATTGCCATTTGACACAGTTACATGGGCTAACATTGATGGTGTAACTATTATTTACCCGACTGATGGCAGTGGCAGCACAGTTAAATGTGTTAATGCTGCAGCGTATTGGAATGTAGGCGCGTGTAGCGATATTACAATTCCCGGTGACGGTTATGTAACCTGGAAATGTGTTGATGGTGTAACATGTCTTGGTTTTTCTGACGCGACTTTCGGCAGGCTTTCAAGCAGTATCTGGAATATTAATTACGGTTTGGAAGGCATTTATGGTGGCGATGCCAAAGGCCATGTTCATGAATCCGGTACTGATGTTGTACAGGTTGCGCCACTACCGGTTTTACCTTGTCAGTCATTCCAGACAGCATTAATTAAACGACAAAATGATGTTATAAAATATTATCGCAGCACTAATAATGGGGTATCATGGATTCTTATCCGTGAAGTGCCGACCAAATCTATTGGACCATTGGTGGTTGATTGCAGTATTCGTGCCGCGATGAGTATTACAAATGTCAGGGTTTATCGTTATATACCAGATTGGTTATCTATTATTTAAAGGAAGGCAATTATTATGAAACATCTTAAAAAACATGGTTTTACTTTGATTGAATTGCTGGTTGTAATTGCCATTATGGCAATTTTGGCCGCTATTCTTTTTCCGGTATTTGCTAAAGCACGGGAAAAAGCATATCAGACTACCTGTACCAGCAATCAACGCCAGATTATGGCGTCATTACAAATGTATGCTCAGGACCATGAGGAAGTATTACCGACAACCACCAATGTTTGGGGTGCATTAAATGTTGAACCAGAAGCTTTAATATGTCCGATTAAAGGCAAAAAATTTATTAATAGTTATGGATACAACATTTTCCTCAGTGAACGTTCGTTGGGAGACCTTGCGAATCCATCAAAATGTCTTGCAACCTCAGACAGTAAAGGTGTTAATGGCGTCTTAAGTACCTTTAATGACGTCGATTTGCGCCATTCTGCCGCATCAGCGATTATCGGTTTTATAGATGGCCACGCGGAACGCAGATCGGACACTATCCTGTTGGATCCTGATGTAGACAAAGATTTATTGCCATTCCCCAATGGTTGGACAAAATCCATCACACCATCTGCTGATTTATATCGGATAAGTATGGATATTTCCGGTGGTCAACCACCCCCTTGTCTGCATTTAGCATTCAGTGGCGATGGCATTAGTGGTTGGGCATATCGCGACCTTGGTTCTCGTCCGGTTGCAGTAAACTCATGGACGTTATCATGCGACTTGCGCATACCAACCGGCGGTATTGGCAACGCGATGATAACTGTTGTTGACACTAACAACGCCGATATTATCAAATTTAATCGTTATAGTTATAACAGTGGTTATGGTGACTGGCTAGATTTTAATGGTCCATGGCTGGGTGCGTTATCAGCAACAAATCCAGCAGCTGCTGCCGAAGCAGCAGCTTATGGCAATTTCTGGAACTCAGTTAAAGTCACCGTTACAGGCGGTAAAGCATACCTGAAATATGGTGATAAGACTTATACAGCAAATACATTGGCAGGTAATTGGGCAATGCCAAAAACATTGCGCCTGATATGCCAAAGCAACCATAGCAAAGATATTTGGATTGATAACTTAGGCTTTGGTACAAAGTAATATATTTTATGAGTTTTGTTTAAAACACTTCGACAGGTCCAGTGACCAATTACTGAGATTGTTGAAGATACCAATTTAGAGATAATAAATAATAAATGCCTGCAATTCATTCATACGTTGCAGGCATTTTTATTTATTAGACTTGTCCGCAAATAATAAGTGAGTAGATTTTGTGGCTATTTTTCAGT
>CAZNLA010000489.1:0-4263 GCA_964573385.1 uncultured bacterium | reverse complement strand
GCTCAGCGACCGGTCACTGAGCCTGTCGAAGTGACCTTAAGCGAAAGTCCTGTTGATTATTAAATGACTTAATTGTCATGTGGTTACGGGTAAGTCTATTTTATTTTTATATGAGGAATTTATGAAAAGGCTAAAATTTATCCATATCACAATAATTCTGACTTTAATTGGCATTTTCCAGGTTAATGGTGCAGAATTAATTATACCTTCAGTATTCTCAGACCATATGGTATTGCAACGGGATGTTAAAGTGCCAATTTGGGGATGGGCGGAACCCGGTGATAAAATCACTGTCAAACTGGAACATGAAAAGAAGACTGCTATCGCGGATAAAGATGGAAAATGGATTGTTCGATTAAATAAACATAAAGCAGGCGGGCCTTTTAATATTTCGATAACTGGTAAAACTTCAGTTAACCTGCAGGATGTATATTTTGGTGAAGTTTGGTTGTGTTCCGGTCAATCAAATATGCAGATGCTACTTGGCAAGTCAGAAAGGAGTTGGATTACCGGCGGTGTTACTGATTTCGAAAAAGAGATTGCTGATTCTGATTATCCGCAGATTCGCATGCTTACGGTGCCTTTTGATGATAAAACCATGGTGTTTGAACCGAAGAAAGATAGCGGAGGAAATTGGATAGTTTGCAGTCCGCAAACATCAGGAAAGTTTGCCGCGATTCCTTTTCTATTTGCCCGTATAATTCATCAAAAGCTGAAAGTTCCGGTGGGTCTACTAAATGTTACTCTTGGCGGGTCATGTGTTGAAGCATGGATAAGCAACGATTCTGCCCGCAACGAACCGGGTATGAAAAGCGGAATGACTGAATGGGATACGGCCTGGGGTGAATATCAAAAAAGCCTGAACAACAAAATAACTGCCGTTAACCCTATTAATCATCGCAGCACCCCGACAGTACTTTATAATGGTATGCTTGCCCCTTTTGTTCCATATGCGATGAAGGGTGTTTTATGGTACCAGGGTGAGGCGAATGCCGCCAAACCGGATAATTATGCTGACCATTTTATGACGTTAATCCGTGATTGGCGCCGGCAATGGGGTATTGGTGACTTTCCGTTTTTGTATGTTCAGTTGGCACCCATAGGTGGTGAAAGTTATTCAGGATTGCGCGAGGCGCAGCGTCAAGCATTAATATTACCCAATACTGCCATGGCGGTGTGTGTAGATACTGATTCCGGTTTGCATCCACTGAATAAAAAGCCGGTAGGGGAACGCCTTGCGATGGCAGCACGGGCTTTGGCGTATGATGAAAAAATTGAATATTCCGGACCATTACCAGAAATAGCAACAACAGAAAATGGCAACATTTGCTTAACTTTTTCACACGTTGGCATGGGATTAGCATCTGCGGATGGCGGTGAATTGAAGAGTTTTGAAATTGCCGGTGCAGATGGTATTTATTTACCTGCCACCGCACGGATAGACGGCGATAAAATAATGGTTTCATCGGTGAAGATACTAAATCCTGTGGCTGTTCGTTATGGATGGCGTGATGGTTTAATCCGAAACCTGGTAAATAAAAATGGATTGCCTGCCTCTCCATTTTGCATAAACATAAAAAAAGGTGGTTAAGATGAAGTTTAGATTTATTGCGATTTTATTATCGCTGCTGACAATTTTCAGCATTGCTGGTTTCGCTGCTAAGAATAGCGCATTAGTGCCGTCTGAAGAGTTCAACGGCCCTTTCGCCAGTTGGAAGAATCTGAAAACTGATTTTAAAGCGGTTGGTGATGGAATTGCTGATGACACAGCCGCATTTAAGACCGGGTTAGAGTCATTATCTGTATATGGCAAAGGCAAACCGGGAGATTCGTTTGTTCTGTATATTCCGGCAGGTACTTACCGTATTACTTCTCCGTTAGTATGGGAAAATCGTCTTGGTGTTGCACTGCTTGGTGAAGACCCTGCAAAAACAACAATCCTTTATGATGGTCCTGGTGGCGAGGTTATGTTAACCTGTCACGGTGTCAGCTATTCCAAGTTCGGACGCATCACCTGGGATGGCCAGGGCAAGGCGCGCGCTGCAGTGGCGCATCAATGGGATCCGGAGGCAAGAACAGGTCCGGCAGTAACCTATATGGAACATGCGGATGAAGTCTTTAAAGATGTTGCCCGTGGTATTATTGGCGGTAAAGTGGTTCCGGTAATTAACAAGGAAGGAAAACTTGCCGGTTACAACCACGGCATGGACGCTGAGACGCTTGTGAAACGCTGCAAGTTCATTCGCTGTTCTGAGGCTGGTCTGAGCATTGAGAGCTTCAATGCCCTTGACTGGTGGGTGTGGGACAGCGAATTTATTGACTGTGGTGTTGGCGCCACCAATTGTGCCAAGGGTGAATACGGCGGAGGACATTTTCATCTCTATCGCTGTGTTTTTCGCGGCTCAAAGGTTGCTGATATTCGCACCGGCCACTGTAGCTATTTTGGCATTCGTTTAAATACTTCTATTGGCTCACGACGTTTTCTGGAAACTATTCGTCCTGAAGGTTTTAATATGCCAGGTTTAACTCACCCTACAGTAAAAGCATGGGGAGCCTGGACCGATGCAGATACCTACGGTTCACAACACGCGTTACAAGGCAATACTATTATAAACCCAACTGACCCAACACCGGTATTTGTTAATCAACAGGGACCATTAACGTTGATAGATAATACTTTTGTTGTGAAACCAACTGGTGATGCACCAGTGGTACAAGTAACTCCACCTATTGATGGTGCCCAGTGTATCAGCATTGGCAATAATTTTTTCGGGTCGTCAAAAATTGTGGTGAAAGGCGAATTAACCGAACAGGATAATAAGACTCCGAAATATTCAAAATATAAACAGGCTGAAATTTATCAGCAGCCGACTGCGCCTCGCATTGAACGGCAGGTGTTTGAGATAAAAGCCGGCACAAAAGGCAATGAAATACAAAATGCCATTAATGAGGCTGCAAAACTAATCGGGAAAAAGCCAATTATTCATCTATCGGCCGGTCGGTTTCCTGTCAGCACGACTTTAACTATTCCTGCTGGTACTGATCTTCAACTTATCGGTGATGGGCAGGAAACAAACTTGATATGGGAAGGCGAGAATGAAGGCACAATGCTGAAAATCGCTGGTCCATCCCGGGCGACATTGCGTGACTTCCGCATTGCCGGCATCTGGAACTCTAAAGGTCAGATTCTTGGCAAAGGCATCGTGGCTGAAAATATTGACCAACAGAATGGACAAATTCTGTTCGATCAGGTGAATGCGAATAACTGTATACGATCAGGCATGCTGTTTGATGGTTTGACTCGAACCCGGGTTGAGACACATGGCTCTGGCAGTGGCGGCACGTCGGATGGTGCAGGATTGACTGTCATTGGCGGTAAGGGTGGAAATAGTTCTGCCTGGGTCGGTTTTTTTGGCAGTGCCGGTTCTAATAATATGCAGACGCATGTAGTAAAAAATGGCGGTAATCTGGTGGTTTGGGATACATGGTATGAGACGGCGGTTAATAAGAAAGATTCAGAACCACGCTATATCCACCTTACAGACCGTGGCAACCTGACATTCTTTAATGGTCATATTGCGACGCTTCCCGGCAAGGATGCGCGAAGGGACCTGTTTAGCATTGACCTTGATGGATTCACCGGACGGTTTACTCTGATTGGTGCCGAACTAAATGCGATGAACCCACAGTTACGGATGGCAGGAACAGGCGAAGGGATGAAGGCTTTGGTGATGGGAACCAGTTTCGGTGATAGTGAACCTTATTTTGACAACCAGGCAAAAGCTGCTGAAGTGGCTATGTTTGCATGCCGGAAAAATGGTAAGAACTTGCCAGCAATCGGCAAAATGTCACCCGAGTTTTTGCGTGAAATGTTAAAAGATGCCCGCACTATTCTGCCTACGCAATGGCAGCCATCGCCTGCGGGTGTCACTGACCTGCGTATTTTTAGAGTGACTGTTTACACAAAAGTAGGTGAAGGATTTATCTTCTCCGCTGACAAAGTTGATGATATTAAGGAGAGTAAATAATGACGCGTTTCTTTATAAGATTAATAATCCTACTCAATGTTCTAAATTGCATATTGTTAATTTCCAGTGCCGTAGATGCTAAAATTAACGCTGAGAATGGCCGACCAAAAATTTCAACAGACGGTAAAATGCTGCCAATGTCCGGTTACAGCCCAATATTCTGGGAGAAACCGTGGGTTGAAAAACATGTCAGCAACTTTTCACAATATAAACCAGGGTTCATTTTTACCGGACC
>CAZNLA010000488.1:0-4263 GCA_964573385.1 uncultured bacterium | reverse complement strand
CCCAATGCAGATAAGCACCAATATTTCGTTCTTTCAATCCTTCTATATCGCCTTTTGGCCAACCTTCACCGGATTCCAGCGGAAATGACAGTTTTAATTGACGAAAATCAAAATGTGGCACATTGCCAATTTTCTGACTGATATATTTCCAGGTGCATAATTGTACATGGTCAGTGCGTTTTGCAGGTGCGATACCCTCGCCAAAATCTTCCTTGCTATCCTCACCATAACGTCCATCCATGCCGGAATTAACACAAAGGTTGCCGGCACCAGTCGCTTCAATGGTGATGTCCGCTTTTATCTGTTGTTCTTTGCCATCCGCACCACGCCAGATAGCACCAGTCACCCGGCGGCGATTACCGGCATCCTCCACCATCAACCTTTCTACCCGCACACCGCAACGCACGGTGATATTTTTTTCAGCCGCCAGCATTCGTGATAATACCATCAGGTAATCACCGGGCATATACCAGAAATCCCACCATCGCCCCGGTTTGCGCTCTGTCAGCGGGTAGTTCTTATCTAAATCATTGCATAACTCGGTAATTACACCTGACCGTGGACCGCCATCAAGCATCAGCACATACTGATCCATTGCCGCGCCACCGGGAACTGCGTCTTCTTCCAATAAAATTACCGATGCACCGGCACGCGCCGCGCCAATCGCCGCCGGCCAACCCGCAGCGCCGGCACCTATAACTAAAACATCTGTTTCGATTATTGTATGCATAAATTATTCCCTGAAAGTAAGTGGTGAAAAATCATTAAGATTTGAATTAAATCCGGTATTTTTAGCATTCAATTTTTGATTTTCCCGTATGCTGTCTGTACCGCGTGCATTATCACTCATACGGTTGCGGGTAATTTGACAGAACCATGTCACCCCTGTACCACCGCGAATATTTTCGCCCAATGCTTTAAATGGTACGAAAACTTCCATCATCCAACAACCATCACCAACTTTGGTAGCAACCTTTATCCCCTCTGCATTCCACGAATATGACCCGTTTTTAATATCTTGTACTGCACCATTAGCATTGATAACAAATTGAACAAAATCACCAATATTTTTACCACTTGTATCCAAATATAATTCTATTCCATCATCCCAATATGTTAATCCATGGTCATTAGTTTTTACATCACGTTTTAGTTTATCAGGTGAAGGTTCAGTCATTTTAAAACTGAACGATATTCCATCAAGAGTGAATACTGACCGAACTTCAGTGGGATATTTGCATGCTACTTCTTTTCCACCTTCATTTTTCATCAAAACAACAGCTTCGGCTTTCTGCCAGACAGCATCGTCAAGTGTCCCGTCAATTACCGGGTTAGCCGCTACTTTGAACGATTTTATAGTTCGCTGACCCTCACCTTCCATTACTGCAGCATATTCTTTGAAAAAATCATCAAAGCAATATGAAAAATATGTCAGCCTTTTAGTTGCCAATGCATCAGGTGCTGCCTCTGTTTTCGCCTGTGCAAGAAGTTGTTTAAACTGTTCAACTACTGATTTAGGATATGAAATAGTATAAACAGACTTCGGCGCAAGCCTTCCACCCGGCCAACGACTTTTCTCCCAACCATCCATTTGCAGTTGCACTATTTTACGAACTGTCTGGGCAGCAGGGCCATACATGCGCTTGCAATATTCATCAATTGAAGCATCAACGTCAAAATCCGGGTTCCATAAAACCTTAAACCAGGTATATAACGAAATATGGAATCGAGGCCATTCATCAGGTTCACCGCCATTAATAAATGTGCCAACAGTTTTATTACGATTAGACTGATAAAAATCTTTTAACACATGTGCGTAAATATATGGTGCCATGGTTCTGTCCGCCGGCCAACATGAATAATGCCAATCCTGCATTTTCTGTCCTGTAGCAGCAATCCAGCTATCGATATTTGCCTGGTCAGCAGCAAGAATTGCTGGTTCTTTATACTGGGCAATTCCGGGCATGCCGCATATCTGCATCTGCACATTATCCGGTAATTTAACATTTGGTGGTGCCATCGTATAATTCATATATGCCAGGAATATTATAGTCTTTCCCGGGTATTTTGCTTTCACTTCATTAGCCAATTTTATCGCAAAGGTAGTCATTATCAAAGATGCTGATGAAAGGTCGCCACCATTTTTATTGAAAAGTTTTTTACAATCTTCACATTGGCAATTCACACCTATATCCGGTGGTGACAAAGTTATAGCGTCACCGGCAATGAATGATGCTTTTTTCTTTCCCGCATAATGGTCATCAATATTTTCCATGAATGTTTGTAATGTTTTCGGATTCGAATAGCAATACATTGAAAAATCACGGGTACCATCAGGATTAAGTTGGAATATTTCCGGCCTATTTTCACGATAGTCAGCATTGCGCGACCATTCCATAGGTTGGTGAACGCGCAAGTCAACTGGCCATGAATTGCCGGCGCGAAGTGTCATCAATAATGGTCGTAATTCCTGACTAGCTCCGCCAATTGGACCAGATGGGGCAAATGGAGGATGATACTGGCGTTTGCGAAATACCGGAGCGTCAGTATACCAAAGCGGATCAATCACCAATTTATCTGTTTTAATTATTGAACGACCATCACGGTCAGTTGGCCAATACCATCGGACGCCGATAACACGCTCTAAAAAATCGTATACTCCCCAGACCGACCCAACAATAAAGACAGCATCTGCCGTTGTCTTCAATTCAAAACCTTCCGGTGGCAACCCGGCAGATACCAACCCGGCATCCTTTGCATTTGGGCAATCTCCCAATACAATTGCTGGTAATACTACTTTTCCCTGCACAATCGGCAGAGTAACACCAGTAGATTCTTTGATACAAGACTGCATTTCCTTCACAGCCTGATTAAAATCCGAAGACATTACACAAATAGAAAAACTGGATTTACCATCTTCAGCCAACACTAATGGTTTATGTACAGGTTTCATCGTAACCGGTGTCAAATCTTTCCCTGTCACAGCAGCGTGACAGAGTGTCAAAAAACCACTCAGTAATAAAATTGCAAATATTTGCATCATAGACATCTTCTGCCTCCTTTGACAACAAGATAAAATCAAAATTTGTTCTCAATACGGAACGCCGGGGACGGCGTTCCGTACAAAATAATAGACAAATTGAAGTTTTGTAGAAAATTCGTAATTCGTAATTAATAATTCGTAATTACATCATTTCGGTCCCGGTGCGTTAACCACACACCTGAAACCGGTCGGCGTCCAATCGCGAACATGCGGCGGGTTAACGAATCTGGCGGCGGTACGGCTTAATCTTTCATCATACAGGGAACATCCGCCACGTAATACCTTGTGACTGCCGGTTGCTGGACCAGTTGGATTTTTTGATGGCGCGGATTTGTAATATTCATAACCATACCAGTCCGCCACCCATTCCCATACATTACCCGCCATGTCCATCACACCATATGGGCTGGCCCCCTGTGGGTAACTGCCAACCGGCTTAAATCCGGAAGAAAACTTATACAGGGTCTCTTCCATTGAAACACATTTCGTGGAATCCCATTTATTTCCCCATGGATATTCACGTCCATCGATACCGCGGGCAGCTTTTTCCCATTGTGCCTCGGTGGGTAAATTAGCGCCGACTGCTTTCGAGTAAGTATCGGCTTCGTACCAACTCATCTGAACCGCATATGCGCCTTCATCACCTTTAGGGTCAGCATACATACCCTGGCCCCAGGTTGGTTCAAACTTTTTACCGATAGCTTCGCAATATTTCTTGTATTGTGCAACAGTTACCGGATATTTATACATCCAGTAACCATCCAGATAAATTTTACGTTGTGGTCGTTCATCACCGGCACCTTTGCCATTAGGTGAACCACGCAGGAATTCACCCGCAGGTATCCAGATTAATTCCGCGCCATCCAATTCATTTACTGCCGTTGTTGCACCGGTAATTTTAACTTTAGGTGCTGTTAACACCGCCGTTGTTTCAACATTTACGGTAGTTATCTGTTTTGCAACTGGTACAGCTTTCGAACTCAAAACCTGAACAGGCAAATTAATCGTTGTCGCGTCTTTTGCCGCCGGGGTGGCAATTAATGTTATCTGCAGGTATCCTTTATCAACCACCGGTTTTAATTCAACAGCATCCCACCCATTAGCGGTAGTTGTTATAATCGCGGAAACTCCATCGCCGCGGTCAAGTTGGATAACAATATCTCCAGTAGAATTTGCTGTTATAGGAATATTGACCGGTTCCGCATCAGAAACAGCGATAA
>CAZNLA010000487.1:0-4263 GCA_964573385.1 uncultured bacterium | reverse complement strand
CGGGAGATATCCCATGGGTTATGGCTTGGGCCAAACGCGCTGTTTTCCGTGGAAGAACCCATGGCAAACTCATCCATATTTGTTTTACCCATGAAAATAATTCCGGCGTCAGTCATTTTTTCAACGGCAGTCGCGTTATATGGTGGAATAAAGTTTTCTAATATTCGCGAACAGCAGGTAGTGCGAATACCTTTGGTGCATAAAATATCTTTCAATGCTAACGGTATACCAGCAAGCGCAGGCAGTGTTTCACCTTTACTTCTTTTCTCATCAATGCTTTTAGCCTGCTCAATCGCGGATTCACGCATTAACATGACATAACTTTTTACATCACCATCAACTTCGTCAATTCGGTTTTGGACAGATTCAACTAATTCCGCCGACGATATTTCCCCATGTGCCATCATCTGTGCAGCAACAGACGCGGTCAATTCATATAATTCTGACATATATATATTTCCATTTTAATAAGTTTTTGTTGGTGAATGAATTATACCGCAGTCAGCTAAATTGGTATAGTATTGCAGAAATGGTTATGTGGTGTATGGTTATAAAAAAATATGATTTGTTATAAAAAATAATTTAAATGACGAATAAAGTATATACACAGACAATTGCAAAACCTAATTATAGTTATTTTCTGTAGGGAATGCCGTCCTCGGCATTCCTCTTTAAGATAGAGACTCTATATTAACGGAATGCCGGAGACGGCATTCTCTACAATTTAGCATGGTTTTGCTATTGTCTGTAAGTAATCAAAAATTTAATGAAGACAAAAACTTTAGTTCTATCATATGATATGTTGAAACACCAATATTTAATCGTTCACGATATTACCATGATATCATTGTATAAACTCATAATATTAAAGAAGAGTTCTGTTGTAATTGACAGAACTCTTCTCTGAATAAAATTATGTTTTCTACAGAATCAGATTACTCGACAACAAACTTTACAAAATATGTGTTGCTATTATCTTCTACAAGAGCTACTAACCCGACAGTTCCTTCATTTTTGGCATCGCAAACTTGTAAATCAACTACTTTATCTCCCATACGTCCGCTTTTCCATATTTCCACATATTTACCTTCTTTCTCATCCATCTGCAACAGGTAGACATACGCGTCTTTTTCTGGTTTCCCTGTATCATCAACCCCACAACTTGATATCGCGATGAAAGGATTCGATTTCTCATTTGATTTCCATAATATAACTGCGGTGCCGTAGTTCTTTTCTGATGTAAACTCCACTTCACCACTTGTTGATATAACCTTAAATGGACCGGGTAATATCTTTTTCTTTTCTTTGTCTTTTTCATCAATTTTGAATGTGGTAATTACTGCTTCGGGTTGTCCGTCATCGTCACTGTCGCCGAATGTATAACTATATGCGTTGGTATATAACTTGATATTACTGTCAAAAATCTTATCTTTAACTTGTACTATAGCTTTACGCTGATTAGAATCGTAACTTAATGATGTTGATGTATCCCAATGTTGGGTTGGACACATTGTATAATTGTAAATTTTATATTGAATAATAAATTCTTCAGATTCTTTATCATATATAACAGAAGAATATGGATTCCCATAATATTGACCCACTTCCTGATTGGAACGAAATGGTCCATAAGATAGTATTGTTTGTTTTTCTTTTTTATCATTTTCTGTGATAGCTGTTGATAATCGAGGATAGTTTATAAAGAACTTTTCTCTTGAATTACCAGATTTTATAGATAAAGGTTTTTTAATAGTGGCTTTAAACTTATTTATATTCCAATGTAGTAAACTGATATCATGTATTACAGATCCGATATCATCTATTGAATTTACTGAAGATATTGCTATAGAGCTTTTACCATCTCCTGTGAAATCCGTTGCGGTAAAACTTACTGTATTTTTAAGGCCGATGCGTTCTTTCCATTCCTGTTTAAAATGGGTGCCAGCGGTTAATCCGCCATTTTCCAATGGGGCAAGGTAGGTGCCTTTTCCGTTATTCTCTGGATTTACATTTTGAGAGGTATTTATTACCGGGTTGTTTTGCGTGGCGTGTGCTGACGGGTTGGTATTTGCCGTAGGTGTCGCGTTAATATTTGTTATTGCCTGGCGGGTAGCGGCTTTGCTTTGTCCGTTTTCTATAGCCACAATTCTTCCTTCAAAGGTAATTGCGCCATTTGTTTCTGATATTCCGCCCAGTAGGATATATTTAGCTCCTAACAGTTTACCTAATTTTTTCTGCATATCAGGGTCGGTAAGTCCAGACATATCCATCTTTAACTCTTTCATAGCTTTGTCTAATTGAGTTCGTTCTACAATATTAAAAAATACTTTATCATTCATAATAAAGGAAGTTATCAATCTTTCCTGATAGATTCGTTTTAACGCGTCTCCTTTGCAATTGATATTATCAAACTCAGCAATTACCAGAGTTTCACCCGCAATCACCCCGCGTTTCTCCGCCATTGTAACCAACTGTTGAGTCATAGTATCAGATGTTTGGCTAAGCAAATCTCCCTGGGCAAAAATGCCACATGGCAGTAAGCTTAAAATGCTGATAATCAGCATACTTAAAATGAGTCTCATAATTTCTCCTTACATTTTAATATTACTTAAATGATTTATAAAACTTAATCATTTAAACTTAAAAATATCTTTTCGACATTATTTCCCTATAAAAATCTCGAACTTCAAATAACCATTTGGACTACTCCAGTTAACAATATTCAAATTTTATTATAATCTGTGTAGAAACAATAAACGCGGAACATCATATTATGAAAAAATTATACCACAATTAGTAAAATTGGTATAGTATTGCATAATGAATTATTAATTGATAATTCATGAAATATTATCGTATTGAGTCATATTATCTATTTGTTAGTTGGTCTTTTGTGTGTTATACCAGAATAACTTAATAAGAAATATATAGTGTTTACACCATAACGCTTTTTTGCAATTTGTCGATAAAATGGTTAAAATATTTAATGAAGCCGATTATTGGTTAAGGTGGTAAATATACAAATGAAAAATGGGATGAATGTAATTGTTGAAGCCCATCGCGGTAATAGCGCGTATGCACCGGAGAATAGTCTGGCCGCTTTCCGAAGTGCAGTTGAAATAAATGCTAAATGGATAGAACTTGATATTCACCCGACACTCGATAAGGAATTAATAGTGATTCATGATAGCAGTTTGGAACGTACGACTAATGGATTTGGTATGGTTGAAGATTTACTGTTGACTGACATTTTAAAATTTGATGCCGGAAGTTGGTTTTCACCGGTTTTCTGTGATGAAAAGGTTCCACAATTGGTAGATGTGATTAATTTGGTGAAAAATAGTGAAACGCGGTTAAATATTGAGATTAAAACATTCAATGCTGAAGCACGGGTTGCAGAAAAATTAGTCGGATTACTACGTGATTGCGGGGTAGCAACCGAATTTGTTATATCATCTTTTGCAATTGATGCTTTATTGCAGATTAAAGATATTGCACCGGAAATTGAATTGGCTATTATAGGTGATGGTCAGAAAATATTACCATTGGCGATAAAACATAAATTAGCATGGATTCATTGCCTATATTCCACCATTAACCAGGAATTAATTAACCATGCGCATGATGAGGGCATTAAAGTGAATGCATGGACCGTTGATGACCCGGGAATAGCATTGCAATTGGCACAATATGGTATTGATAAGTTATGCAGTAACCGACCTGCGGAAATTATGGTAGCGTTAAGTGGATAGTTGGGTTGTTACATTTTATTTTGTGTCAGGTTGTTAGCACCTTAATTCGTACAAAAAAAGTCAGTATTTTTATAAAGGTTACTTAATACTCAAAATAGACTCGATTTCAACCGATTTCAATCGAATTCAACCTATTTCAATATATATAAGCCACGGAGTGGTGACATAATGAGTAACCCCAGGCGTCAGCCTGGGGAAGTAACGGCTATTAACATGAGCCTTGTAAAGGCGACTTTATGAAAGCACCTCTCCGAGGCGCAGTTAATGTTATGTTTTAATCCCCAGGCTTGCGCCTGGGGTTACTCATTAAAATGCCTTTACAAGGCATTAATTACCATTAAACTTGTCCAATTTATTTGGGTTAGGTTGTTAATAAACAAATCCGCACAAATAAAACTGGATTTCATGGTGTAACTTTATGGTGTCGCTACTCTGTAGCTTTAATTTTAATACTTATCAGACTGCTATTAATATATCGCCGCGCTGCGGCTGGCTTTTAATTCATAAATAT
>CAZNLA010000486.1:0-4264 GCA_964573385.1 uncultured bacterium | reverse complement strand
AAAGTTTCATTATCGCCATTTGTGCGAAACACATATTCTGCTGTCCCATCAGGATTATACAAAGAATTGCATTGCCTCTAAAATGTAAAATTATATAATCAACCCAACTGCCCCCTCCTTGCCAAGAAGGGGAGTTATGTAATGAGTTGACAACATAATCTCTATTATAAAAATCAAACATTCATTTTATATTCCCCTCCTTGGCAAGGAGGGGTGGCCGAAGGTCGGGGTGGTTTCGCCTACCACAAACCTGCAACCTAAAATACTTTAAAAAATAGGTTTAGCAACATCTTATAAAAATTTCACTCTTCTAAATTTCACTCTTCACTCTTCAAACTTCACTCTTCACCCTTCACCCTTCTACAACAGCTCCCATGACCCGAAATTCCAACTGGCTGGGGTTGGTGGTGAAACCAGGGATGATGCTTTTCTATAATTAATATTTGCCTGTCCGCTCATTCTTACCTGGTCTGCCGTAATCGACCCATAATCAATGGTCGCCTGTCCTGACATATTTAATTCTGCCGCGGTGGCGTTCGGGTTGGTGTCTCTGGCGGGGTTGTGGCAATATATATATGCACCATATATATACGTTTGTCCGGTCATGGTTATGCTGGTATTAGAGATTAATGTCACACTGGCTTCGGTATTGGTGTAATCCGCGGTTAAATTTGCCTGTCCGCTGAAAGATAAACCGCCTTCGGCAATTATTGTACATCCGCCGTGAATAACAGTTTGTCCGGTGATATGCAGGTTGCCACCACTGCCATCAGCATTTTTCTTAATATAAATAACCGGGTTGGTTAAGGTGGTGGTACCGCTTAAATTATATGTACCGGTGATAACCTGGCCATGTTCCTGTGCATATGCCAGCCAATCAGTAGCACTTACCGCTGGCATTTCAACGTATTGTCCTGTTTGGGCAGCAGTATATGTTCCGCCACTGCCAGACAAATTGTATCCCGCTCCGTATTTTGCCACTCCACCTACAACTGGTTGCCCGTTCATTGTCAGGTTTTTTGCCGCGTTTAAATCACCGGTAATTTCTGCCTGGCCACTCAGGGTGACATTATTATTACTCCCCAAATCACCATCAATTCTTCCCTGACCGCTATTGGTGTATGAGTCATTGCTGAAAACCGTATAATCGGTAACTGCCGGCATTACATTTGTAGCGCCTTCGTTACCGCGACTGGCATCGGTAATTACAGTTCGTACGGTACGCGTATATCCACGATAAGTCCCGCGTGAAATAATCTGGTATCCATCTAAATCAGTATCAAAATTTGTTTTAGCATACCACGCGTCATAACGTTCCTGATTAAATACCCCACTTATCTCTGGGGTAGTATTCAATAACGCACTGAAATTATTGCCGGTAAAGTTGCACGTCAACGCATTTGCCCTGATATCAATAACCGACCTTGGGGTTATCCCGGAATGCAACTCGCCAGCACTCCAACGTTGTTTCCACCATAAATAGTTCAAACCTGAATCTGCCATTGCAATAGCATGCAGATTATTCTGTGCCCTTACCGAGTCTCGATATGCTTTGGTGACGAAACCCAGCAAACCTGCACCCATAATTAGCATCACCAGTAATGAAACTACTGATAAAAAGAAGACAAAACCCCTTCTTTTAATGCATATTGCCATGGTTATCACCCCCTTTCTTTTATAATGACGAGAAGTTTCTGATGCTGAACTGGGTAGATATGGTTTGTTCAGCATTAGAAACAACACCCTTACGGGTTTTTTCTAATACCGGCAGATGAAAAGTAATGCGTATGATACGTGTTGCGGCATCACCTTCATCATTCCAGGAAAGATTGCCTTCACCTGATGTTGTCGCGTAAGAAAAAATATGCTGGCCCGGCATTAAGTTTGGCAAAATAGCATACTTCGCCGGTTGATTAGTCGGGTACAGATATACGCTATTTGATACTGTCGCGGTTGGCATTACAAATCTAAACAATGTCTTGCCACTATAATTAGGTTTGCCGCCAACAGATATTGATACCGGGTCTGTTGCGGAACAAGGCACTATACTGCCATTAGAGCTTTTATATAAATCACCCATGAAATATACAATTACTTTTGTGGTGTCTTCGGTAGTTGTCAAAACGTTATTCGACTCCACAAACGCGTTTACAGGTGGGTTAGTCCCGGCAATTTTTTGTGGGATAGTAAACGATATCTGGTGGCCATTTGACGCGCGAACATTGCTGATATTGCCATACGCACCTGAACTATTTATTATAAAATATGCCTCACGCATCTCTTTTTCCATCTTTTTCAACGCCAGCATTTCATCACTCTGCGCGCTTTGATATGCATAGGTGTTGCGGTATATTCTTAATGCCTGCACGCCAATGGCAAGTATTATCCCAATTATCATGACCAGTATCGTCATGCTAATCATTAATTCTATTAAAGTAAAACCTTTTTTAATATTCATATTAAAAATATCCTGAACTGGTTATGGTAAATACCCGGGTCGCTGTTTTAGTAGGGTTGGATATGCTGGTTGCTGTAACAGTAACCTGAATACCTGTTGTTGATGGTGAATAATACAAGCCAACATATGGGTCGGGGAAAGAACCGCCACCGGTAACCGACCATGTACATGGCACTGCGGGTGTAACCTGTAAAGCAATAGCTTTACTTTTCTTCAGGTTAGCTGTCAGCGATGACGGTGTGGTAATTTCAATATTTAAAATATGCACAATAACTGTTGTGGTGTTACTGATAGACGGGTTGGCAGTGCTGGTGGCAACAATGGTGTAACTGCCGGGTGTTGCCGGTGCGGTGTATAATCCGGATGATGATATGGTGCCACCACCGGACTCCAACACCCGCCAGGTAACAGTTGACGGTGATAAATTTGCGACAGTGACAGTAAATTGCTTAGTTGATAATGGGTCAATATCCGGATTCACCTCATTTATAGTAACAGTGCCAATATTTACATAAACATTAACTACAATGGTTGTAAATACAGTTGGGTCTGCCTCGCTTACTGCGGTAATGTGGTATATACCGGCAGTACCCGGCGCGGAATATAACCCGGCACTTGTTATGGTTCCGCCACCATGTTCCAGTACATGCCAGTTAATGGTACTTGGTGAAAGTGTGCCATTTGTTATTTCCGCGGTAAATTGTTGGGTTGAATTAATCTCTATTCTGGTACCGGGTGGTGACACAACGATAACCGGAACCACCGGGGTTGTGGTTGCGGTTGTGTTAGTTTTATTCGCTATCAATGTGGTTAAAGTAATATCCTGGTTAACCCCACGGTAACCTTCCCAACTTATACTGATGATAACTTTATATAAATTATCATTCCCATTGTATTTATTGGCAGAAATAACCACATTACGGATATTGTCACCACTGTCATGCGGCAATTCGGTTTGGGCAGTGCTGTAACTCCACTTATACCCGGCATTACCATTATCAGAATAGGCAATGGATTGAAAATTTGGATAATCTGACTGCGGTTGATAGTAACCACTGACTTCGCCAATTATTATCTTCTCATAAGGTATTTTACTTATTAACTCTAATTTTTTTGCGCTCTTTCAGTCGCAATCGCCACAGTCTGGCTTTTTTTATAGGTAATCATCGAGGCAACATACATCTGCGCCACCCCGACAATACCAATACCCAGTATTAACAGCGATGCCAATACCTCCGCCATGGTGATGCCCCGGCGTTTTTTCTTAACAGTTATTAAGTATTTATACGCAATACTTTCCATACAAATATTTATACCACATTTGCGTTAAATATTATCCTTTTTCAGCAAAATTTGAAATACTATATGTGTTTATACTGATAAAATATATAATTTATGCAGAATTTACTATTTGCAGAGAAGTTTAACCTTAAATTTTATCACAGTGACAACCAGATGTAATTTGCCATTTCCGCAAGGCAACAGGATAAAATTACGAATGCAGGCACATTGTGTGTTGTATGTAGTAACCAAATACAGCTATTCCCAGACGAGAAGTAAAATGGTAAAATACCTTCATGCGCCGGTAGCTCAGTGGATAGAGCATTAGACTTCGGATCTAAGGGTCGGGGGTTCAAGTCCCTCCCGGCGTACCAGTTTCTTCTTTTACTTTTCTGTTATATTCATTACCCACGTATTCTGTAAGTTAAATTTGATTGTATAATAGGGCATCCTGCGCATTTACAAAGAAGCTAACCCAACTTCCGCAGTTAGAGGGTTATTTTGCCGTCATCTCCGTTCAAAAGG
>CAZNLA010000485.1:0-4274 GCA_964573385.1 uncultured bacterium | reverse complement strand
AGGAAAAACATAAAATAGAAAAACAGGCACGCCAGGCATATGAACAGGTTATAAAGAAATATAAAACCCTTAGATTTGAAGTTGATAAAAGCTGGTACAAACTGACAAATATTGAAAGTAACGGACTTATATCATTAATTGAGGTTGCTATAGAAAGCGTAGATGATTTACGGGCATTATTGAATTATCAAATAAAGCGCCAGGAGATAACTGATCATTTTTCACCTACTGATGAGAAATTATTCCGGCAACAAGATGAAAAATTAGCCAGACAATGTGATGAAATGAGAACAATGTTAGAATGGGCAAAGGCAGAAAATAAACAATTTTCTGATAATAACTCTATAGACCAGATTACCCGCGAATTAAACATAACACCACATGAAATGGCCCGCGCGTTGGGGATGAAAACGCCATCAATAATTCAGGAGTTTAATGAATTACATACTCAATCACGTAATTCATTTTACCGAATGACATTACAACCCGATGACGGCAAAAATATTGAAACGATAATCGCTAAATGTTACCGTGAGAAAGATGATGCTTTCTTTGGCGCATGTTATCGCAGAGAAAACGGGGTTTTAGCGATACTCAGTGATATTAACGCACCAGTACCTAAAATACGTGGTGGTTATTTAGGAGCAAAAGAAGCAGTATTATTCCTGAATGACGTAGGTGATACAAACCTTGCCATAAAGTTAAAATCATTACCGGAAACAGACCGTACTGAAAAATTAAATCTGCTTAGAACAGCATTAAGTACATTAATTGAATTACACACCACCGCATTAACCGCGGAAAAAAGACTTGAACACGAAGTATCAAGGGTTGTTAAAGAAGTATTAACTCCGGATTATTACCAGAACGCGATTAGAATAGCTTTGACGCGCATGATAAGTTTGAACAGTCTTTTAGTACCATCTAAAATCAGTGCCGCAAATGAATCATTAAAATCTCTGCAACTGCTTTTGTCACCTATAACCAGTCGATTATTAGGTGAACCGAGAACATTTATTCATTTTGAATTTACCCCTGGTAACATACTTGTAAAAGATGAAGTTATGACCATTGTTGATTTTGAGCAATCAACAATTGGACCTGCAGTTTTTGATGTTGCTACCCTACTCTATAACCCGGAAGCAAACTTACAACCAGATGAAATAAAAATGTTACTGAATGAATATAATAGTTCATTACCGCAATTAAACCGACTGGATTTATTAGTGCGTGAAAGTGCTTTAGAAGCAGCTGCTGTAATAAAACTGTTAATCTACGCCGGGTCTGCAGTTAATTTTTATCACAAGTTTCATGATGGCAGTCGGTTAGTGGCAAAAGAATGGTATCTTAAAACTGCTATTGAAATGATGAAAAACTCTGAAAATCAGTTATTTCCTCAGCAATTAATAACATTAATCGCAAAACTTGTCGGCAAAGAAGAATATCTCAAATAATTATAAGACATAATTTCACCTGTATTTTCAATCTTTTTCATTATTTTTTCCATTCCGCATAAAACATCTGTTTGCAATCTTAAAAAATAATGGTACAATATCTTCAGCAAATTAATACTGCCGGAGGTTTTACCGTAATGCGGAAACTAACAAAACGCCAGGAAGATGTCATGGTTGCCCTGCGTAAATATTACTCTGATAACGGGATGCCACCTACTGTACGTGAATTAGGTGCACAATTAGGCCTTGCATCCAGTTGCACTGTACAACGTCATTTGGATGCACTGATAAAAAAGGGTTATATCAATCGTGACCCATCAAAAGCACGTACTGTCTCAATTGTTAAAGGTAACCAACCTATATCCAAAAAAACACCTGACCGTGGCATTATAAATGTACCTATTTTAGGAACAGTCACTGCCGGTATACCGATATTAGCCCATGAACAATATGATGAAACTATTCCACTCCCCCGTACATTAGTACCGGAAGATGATTGTTTTATATTGCGAGTTTCCGGCGACAGCATGATTAATGCCGGATTATATGATGGTGATATGGCAGTTATTAAAAGACAGGAATACGCAAACAATGGCGAAGTTGTTGTTGCGTTAATTGAAGACGAAGCAACTATTAAAAGATTCTTCAAAATGCGCGGAAAAATAAAATTACAAGCTGAAAATCCTGCATATAAACCGATTATAGTAAAAGAATGCAGAATTCTCGGAAAAGTAGTTATGAGCATTCACCATTTTTAATATATTTTCTGTAAAAAATGCAAATAATCAGGATTATTTGCATTAACATCTGTTGAAATCAGAATATTTGCTTAATAATTTATTTGAAAATCATTAAAAAAGCAGTGTATTTTACAGCAATTTATGGCATAATACATCAGTAAAGAAAATAAGATGACAATATACATAGCTGAAAAACTCACTGAATTATTAAGTGATTACATATCTAAATATAATATTCTCTCATGCCGTTGTGTAATAATAACAGGTCCTGACAAAGAGGATTTTATTTCAACAGGTATGATTACTCAGGGTATACCATTTTCTCCGGGTCTGCCTGACCTTTTAAACGAACGGGATTTATTACAAAGTAATCGTGATTTTATTATATCATCTGATGCAGTTAACAGTGATAATACCATTATATCCATGTTAATTAAAAATGATACCGGTATAATCGGCGCCTGCAGCATTAATGTTCCATTTTCAAATATTTCAGATTCCATAAAAAATGTAGCATCTTTATCATATGATATATCACAGTTATGCCCTACCATATCATCACAATATTTCTCTTTATTCAGATTTCCTGACTTATTTGATTTCCTTAGTAAATCGCCTCTTCCAACAGTTATCATTAATAATAATGGTACAATTAAGTGGTCAAATAAATCTGCCCGGTTAATATTCCCTGCGCTACATTCAAGTATTGCCGCCAGAAATATTACTGACATTGTTCCGGAAAACGAACAATATATAACAGCAACATTAAATGGTTCAGCAATTAATTATCTGATAAATACCACAACTCTATTTCAGAACCGAAATGAACCAATTACAATGATCACCTTCCACGGCCAACCTGGTGGTGGTGAAATAACCGATAAAATGTTAGAAAACGCTGAACTAAGCGGTATAATGAGAACAGTAACTGCTATAAACCATGAAATTAACAGTCCATTATTTGGTATGATTATGACACTTGATATGCTTAAAAATGAGCTTAGTCAGTCAAATTCATCATCGGATATACTGACAAAGGTCGAACAGATTTCATATTGCGCAAACAAGATTCGCGAAATTACAGATAAGTTATCCCACGTTTCCAGACCGGTAATCTGTGATTATACAGAAGAAGATTCAATGTTAGATTTGCAAAATGCAGTAATATCAAAAGATATTGGTACAAATATTTAAAATCGTCGCAGGTAAATAAATGACAATAAGTAATGGCAAAACATCAAAAGGAAATCTAAAAATTCTTGTCGTAGACGATGAGGATTTTGTTCGCGGTCCACTTATTGCTGCTTTGCAATTTATAGGTTATCAGGCTATTGGTGCCGCAAATGTTGATGAAGCATTGGATCAGTTAGAAAATAATACCTTCGATATGTTATTTTGCGACCTGGTTATGCCGGGAGCAAATGGTTTCACCCTGATGGAAGTAGCACGCCGAAAATGGCCGATGATGGCGATTGTGGTATTAACCGGTCATGGGACAATTGATTTAACCCAACGCGCTATGCGAACCGGTGCTCAGGATTTTGTAATTAAACCATTCAGCGTCCGTGAATTACCAATTATTGTGGAAAGAAACGTTGAAAGACGAAGATTAGAAGCACAATTAAGAGAAAGACAAACAGAAAACTTATTATTCCAAACCGTTCAGGCTCTCACTGCCGCAATTGAAGCTAAAGACCCGTATACTGCCGGTCATTCCTGGAAGGTTTCATATTTATCAATTCAATTTGCAAACACATTAGAACTTGGCCAAACTGATATCTTCGCTCTCCGCCTTGCTGGTATGATGCATGATGTTGGCAAAATTGGTATTCCGGAATCTGTTTTGCGCAAACCATCGAGATTGAATGAGCAGGAATGGGAAATAATGAAACAACATCCCATTATTGGCGCAGAAATTGTAGGGCAAATTTCGGACTTGAAATTTGTAGCGAAAATTGTACGTTCTCATCATGAAAGATGGGATGGTACCGGTTATCCGGAAGGATTAAAAGAAGAACAAATACCATTTTTAGCGCGAATATTAAACCTGTCAGACGCATTTGACGCATTGACTGCTGAC
>CAZNLA010000484.1:0-4285 GCA_964573385.1 uncultured bacterium | reverse complement strand
CACCACTACCTACCCCACCGTTAAAATGTCCGCGTTCGTATCCTAATTCCAAATCATCCATTATTTTACCGGCAGCATCATCCAAACCATACACACTTAAAGCCCGGATATAATACATAGCGGAGCAGGGAGACATGGCACCGTCGGTATAATTTTCAAATGATGGTGTGAAATATCCATACATCTGCGGCAACATATGATCCACCGCTGGAATAGGAAGAAGGTTAAAGGGAATGCCAAATGAAGCGTGACCGGCGCCGACTTTGTGACGCAATTCTTCCAATTTGGTTAAAGCATTTTTGGCGGCATCATATTCCAATAATCCAAACGCGCATGCGACACCATTAACCCACAAATACGCCGCGTCATGCAAATTGCCATCACGGCTTCTCCAACCTGTTACCCATCCGGTGTCGGGATTAACCAGATAATCAACAAATACTGATTTTAGTTTATCAGCAGAATCAGCACAACGGTGTGCAGAGTCAGTACAATCTAAACGATTTAGCAATACAGATAAGTTACGCAATCCACGGTATGTCCATGCGTTAACATAGGAATCCATGTGACCAAATCCGACAACATCCATGGCATTGGAACTCCAACGATATGAACCACTATCACCGGATAAATCACGACAAACAACCAGTCCTTCTTCACCTATATTATTTAATATTCGCTCTGCGGCTTTTAACAAACCTGGTTTAATTTTAGTTAACCATTCATCATTATTTTCAGACGTATATATTCTACCCGCACCGGAAACAAGAATAGGGTCAGAGTCAAGATATAGATTCCGCCAAAAACCGTAACCTCCCCCACCCAACAATCCCCGTTCAATAGTAAAACGGAATAAATCCACCGGGTTAGGCCCATTTAAAGTTTTTTTTGTGAACACAGCAATTTCCGCTGGTTGTCCCTGATTTACATGACAATTAACCGAAACGGCATTATTGGAGAAACCGCCATATTCCGGACGGAAACAAGAATATAATGATCCCCAATGAGCTTTAATGGCTTTTGGGTAATCAAACTTATTTTCCTGGCAATCAGGTTCAAATTTCGTTACAGTAAAAGCCCATTTTGTCCGCAATTTCCCGGGGGTAATAATTGAAAAAGCATCCTCATTTAATCTATTGCCTAACACGATACCGCCGGTTACAGCATTCATACTACGATAACTATCTGCCTGTAAATACGCGTCACCTTCAATTCTATCACATAGCAAGACACCATTTCCGTCACCTGTCCACCACACCGGCAATTCAACATCGCCATTACGACCGGGTTTCAAAGTCGGTTTTGCGGCAGTGGCAGTCATTGCAGAGGCGCAATCCCAGGCGAATCTCCACCCTTCCATCTCAATATAGGGTATAAACTTGTCTGATTTTTGTTTTAATTCAACAGTAAAACCATCTGCATTAACTACAAAATGCGCGTCTATCACCACACCCTGACCACAGTCTAAATTGTGATAAAGTATATTATTTCCTTCAACTGTTACATCTCCGGTCCATAGATTCGCGCCAAAGTCACCGGTCGCGTTCCTAAGCATTGGGCCGCTTTGCCCACTAAACAAACCAGTGCCACCCTGGAATGCCGCACTTGAAGCACGAACTCTATTTTCACTACTGCGTCCACTATCTGTGCCATCCCATCCGAGATGCAAGATTTCCGGCCTGATTAACGAAAAACCGATGGATAACTTATCACTGCTAAACTTTACTAACCACGGCATTTTTTCAACAATCATACCATCAGTTGATTTTGGATTTATACTTCCTATCCGCAATGGTGGTAAGTAATCCGGTTGTTGCATGGTTGATTCTTCATTATCGCCAAATACTTTCAGACTATTCAACAACCCAAATGGCACATTATATGGCGCGCCATTACATTCACCATGGTTCGGCCATATCATATGTTCGCGGTCACATTCAACACGAATAACATCAGCATTAACAGTGTCAAATTCAATCCGGTGTATATTACTAAGACATCCTGACAGTAAATTGTCCATCTCTGCAATGCTCATCTGCTGGTTAAGTTCTTTTCCGGCTATTTTATCATCAATTGGCAATTCTACATCTTTTATCTTTATCCAATTACCATTTTGTATATCCGGAACAGAAATCGTGATATGGGCGGGATGTGTCGGCACACTTGGTATCCATCGACCAGAAACAATCGGCGTTAACTCAATTGCATTTACATTTACCGGGCGTCCAAAACGCATATAACGCACAACACTCTGACCATTAATTTCTATACCAAGGTCAGGATGATAAACAGGACGAATCCACCCATGTGAAATGCCGGAAGAAATTAATTCGTTTGATTTAATCATATTATTAATTACCATTCAGAAAAAAATTGTGGTGTATTTATTGTATTATCACCACTGGGTAGCCATGATAAATATGGCGAACCACCTTCACCCGCACTGCCAAAATCACACAGATATATTTTATCTCCATTATCTAATTGGCATATTGTCAAAATAATCGGCGGATTTCGTCCATGCCATTCAACCAGGTCGGCTTTAAAACTTTTTATATTTACAGGTGATATATCTGCCGGGTTAATATCATTAAAACGTCTGTCATATGTTAATAATACCGGGCCGCGATACAATGATATTTTTCCGGCACATTCTTTTTCACCAATCCAGCAATGTAATGAAAAATCAAAAATGATATCTATAACATCGCCAGATTGCCATTTACGATTTATTAACAGATATTCTCCGGATTTAATATCATGAATTATGTCACCATTAACAGAAACAGAAGTAACAACAGACCACTTTGGAATTCTTAACGCTATTGTAAATGTTTCTATATTTTTCACATCAATTTTAATTACAACTCTATTATCCCGCGGATATTTTGTATCAATATTAAAGTTAACAATATTACCGGAATTCAATATGGATGAAATTTCTCCAGGTTCATACAGATTTAATTTAATGCCTTCTTTATATTGCATTATTGCCCAATCGCTGATTAAACCAAAACCACGTGCGCTGTTTACACTGCAGCAATTTAATTCCGGAGTACCCTCGCGTGATTGAAAAACTATTTCGTGTGCGCTAGCCTTTTTAACACCATCCATCGGAGTATTATATGTTGCCCATCTGCCACTTACGCTATGCATTCCGATTATTGAATTATATAATGACATCTCTAATTCATCTGCTACCCGCGAATCACCTGTCAGTTTAAGCATTTCTACAGTTAAAGCAGCCCATGCTATAGTACAACAGGTTTCGATTGCTCCCTGATGATACGGGTTTCCCTGTGCTTGTTCTCCGGATGAAAATCCACCATTATTATGTCGGTCCAATCGAACTATACTTTCCCAAATATTAATAAATCCAATGCGATAATCTTCATCTCCGGTAAGCCAATATAATTCAGCGATGGCCATTATCGGATGCAATGCTTCCCAACGCGGTCGGGGTAATTGATAAAATTCCTGACCGGAGAGTGCCCCTTGTAGCCAATTACCGGAAAGAAAATTATTATCTTTATCTTTCATCCCAAATTCTTCATCAACTATCTGTTTAGCCATATCCAAATATTCCTGCTTGCCGGTATACCGATACAATAAACACAGGGAATGCGCTGGTGCTAAATTCATTTCAGTACTGCCTGTTTCAACTAATTTGGGAGATATATCACTACCATATTTTCGGCAAATCAAATCGCCAATTTTGCATGCGCACTGTAATGCTGTTTCATCACCGGTCTGGTCAAAATAAAGCAATAAACCCAGCATAACATGGTAATGACCCCAGGTATCCCAGGTGTTTTTATGTGTTCCATCGGGGTAATCAACATGATTTTTCAGGCTATAATCTTTTGGCCATGGCCCCAGATAACCATCATCTGATTGTAAAGAAACTAATTCAGTCGCAAATGACATTATAGATTCTTCTAATGTTTTATCATCATTTACACGCAAAATTTGTAAAGCACCAGTTAAGTATTTACCCGCGAACTCACCTGCCCATGGAACTAAATCACGATATGGCAAACGGTCACGGTCGCGAAACATATCCAATATACCGGGATTAGAGTCCGGAACAGTTAACAACCAATTTGTTGTTACCGCTTTGATGTATTCATTTAAGCAACCATTATACCTAAATGAACTATTGCCGCCATTTTGTAAAGGTGATATTTTATAATCTATCATATCTGCAACTCCAAAAATATACAGGACTTTCCTTAAGGTCACTTCGACAGGCTCAGTGACCGGTCGCTGAGCCTGTCGAAGCGAC
>CAZNLA010000483.1:0-4292 GCA_964573385.1 uncultured bacterium | reverse complement strand
CCATCCCAAAGAATGCAATCTTTTGCCCACCAGGCAATATGGTTCAGTGATAAGGGTATATTTACCGGACATAGCGAATAGTAACAATGTCGGTGCTGGTTTATTCTCCTGCACTGGCATCATTTCAAACTTTATCCCGGATTCTGTCATGATGGTGGTAATATTCATTTTTTTTAGTACATTTGCTTGAGGTCACTTCGACAAGCTCAGTGACCGGTCGCTGAGCCTGTCGAAGCGACCTTATAAACATATTTTACTTTAAAAGCGAAAGTGTTTCTTATTCAATAGCAATCTCTACCCATGTCACAGTCAATGTGGTTTTGGCATTTATTTCTATCACATTATAATCTTCGCGTAGCGCGGATATGGGTATGTTATATTGCCATGCCGGGGATTCCGGGCATGGTTGTGTTAATTCTACAGGTTCTGGTTTTTCTGTAACTTCGCCATTAACCCGCATTACAACAGATTCTCTAACGGCATCGTTGGCTGAATAAAATGACAACACCACTTTTGCCGCGCCATTTATTGGTCGTGGTCCGATATGCACCCGGAAAGCGTGCCAGTTACCCTCGTTGATGACGGTCGGTAATGTTGCGGATTGCGGTTCGCCGATTGCCCAGGTATCCGTAAATGTTACAACGTGACGGCGTGGATTCTCTGCCATTTGCTTAACATCGCCGGTTTCTTTTAATAATTGCTGGTAGTCGGAGGAGTTATCTATGGTGGTTTCCGAATCCATGTAATTAAAGAGATATATTTTGTCGGCACCGCGGTTGAGCAATGATAACGCGGTACCGCGAACAGTTTCTATTGAATTAGTATGGAATAAATTATAAGATGGGTATGGACGCAATAAAATTTCAATGCCCGCGCATAATTCAACACCAGTGCCGCGTAGCATTTCCCGCCAGATTTCCATCGGCATGTCAGTATCTGTTGATGCCCAGAATGGGGTTACCACCAACCAATCGATATAGCCTTTTCTTGCCCAGGTTACTGCATCCATACCCAGACCAATTGATGTCTGTGGCTTTGCCGGAACCCTTGCCCCCAGCCGAATTTTATGTCCGCGTTTTTCTTCCCATACATTCAATAAGCTGCGTACTTTGCCAGTAAATTCGGTCAGTAATTCAGTGCCTTCCGCCTCATGTCCGGGTCGAAAGTGGTATCCGAATCGCATCCAGTCCAATTCCAAACCATCAAAATCATACCTTTCCGCCAACTCTTCTATCAGGCTGAAATGATAATCGCGCACTTCCTGACGACCATAATCAAATGCTTTGTCTGTCCATGCGGTGAAATGGTATGGCACACGGCGGTATTCAGGGTGTTCGCGCCAGAACTCGCTGTGGATATACGACTTCTCGTCATCGACGCAATGCACATCATTCATACGCATTGTTAACCATGGCGATATTCCATGCTGCCTGGCGCGGTTTATCCACCGTGCGTATACGTCAATGCCGGTCTGGTCTAATTCCCACGCGGTGTGTATCCATTTGCGCGCGCCGATTCTGCCTTCCGGTGATAAACTTGCCAGCAGTGGTTGGTCATCCGGCCCATCCGGGTCGTACCCACGCCATATCGGGTCGAACACCTTGCTGGCATAACTGGTACGCATACAGTTAGGGCATAACAGCAACTGTTTTACCTGTGTGTTTGCGTATTGGTCAACAAACGCGTCAACCATATCCGTTGTAATTGGTTGCCCGGCACGGGTACCAAAGAAATGACTGTTATCTTCGTTTAAAGCAACACCATTCATAATAATAGTCCTTTAAGTAATTAAAAATTAAAAATTCAAAATTAAAAATAATTTGGTAATTGCAAAACTTATATTTTCCAGTATTTTATATTTTTAATCGTAAATCAGGGACTGACACTGAGTGACGAAGTCAGGAAAGTGTCTGTACCATCGGGTTTTGCAAATCTCTAATAATTAAAAATTGACAGGATTTCGCAATACCTTATTATATTTATTTTTTCTGTAGGGAACGCCGTCCCCGGCGTTCCTCTTTGAGATAGAAACTCTATTAACGGAATGCCGGGGACGGCATTCCCTACAATCCGGATATCTTGCGCGATTTCCCGTGTAATTTTTAATTTTTAATTTTTAATTTTTAATTTACAATGTCTACTCTGTGAATCTCTGTGTAACTAAAGCAATTCCCATTTTGACCACAATAATGAACACTTTTTATCACCTGGTACTTTCTGGTAGCACAGGGTGAATAATGTACCGTCTGCCATTTCTACTGTGGATGGGTAGCCAAGGTCACCGTCTGGGCCATCATCGCGGATGATGTAGTCGTGTGTCCATGTGGTGCCGTTATCATAACTTAACGCCGCGCGTTGGCCGAATGGTTCCTGGCGATAACCGTATGTTAATATCAATACTCCGGATGAATGGCGCAGCAGGTGCGGTGGTGAACCGTGGAAACCCAGCGGTCTTGCTGTTGTCCAGGTGTATCCGCCGTCTGTTGATTCGGTTTGCATCATACTGAAAGTTAATATACCCACGTCTGCCAATTCTTTCCCGCTATGATTTTCTATTCTTATTATGCCGATTAATTTGCCATCCGGAAGTTAGGTAATATGGGGTTCGTGATAATTTGCCGGGTCAGTACCAGGGTAAACCGGCACTTCTCCCAACATATTCCAGGTTTTTCCGCCATTAGTGCTGCCGGCGGTGCTGATAATCGCGGAGTGCATGTCATCCCAGGTATTATATGGTTTTCCCATATACAACAGATTGCCATTGCGCAGTTTAATTGGCCCGTGCGGAGTTGATACCGGCACCCGTAATGGTTTGTCCCATGTAGCGCCGGCATCTTTACTGAGCATCACCCATGATCCCATATTTTCGTTTGCTATTTTATCTGTAACGTTATTTAATTTATCCGCCCATGATTTTATTTCATCATCACCCAGCCAATTTTTCACCCATTCTTCTTTGAAATATATTCGCGTGTCAGAGGTGAACCATGACGCCAGCAATTTTCCGCCGCCTAAATCAACAATTCCGGCGTCGCGGTCATCCAACGGCGAGTCATTAATAACCCGCGGCGACGACCATGTCGCGCCGTCATCAGTACTGATATTCAGCACCGTTTTTCCCCATGGGCAGATATGTTCTGACCGCAGTCCGGAACTGATGGCAATAAGTGTGCCGTCTGATAAACGTGCCACTGAAGGCCAGCCAAAATACCCGAACTTGTCATCCGGTATTCGACATACTATGCCATGTTGCGCATTAAGTTTTTTCGTCATTGGTCACCTCTTTTTGACATGATTAATAAGTCTATAATTCGGACTTTCGCTTTTGGTCACTTCGGCAGGCTCAGCGACCATTCCCTTATAAGCGAAAGTCCTATTATTTATAAAGTAGAATTTATCCTGCCCATCCATGTTAATTCATCTGTTTACGCTTCGTAATAACCTGTCAGTGGTCGGAACCAGATATTGCGGAAACGCACCAGGTCGCCGTGATCCTGTAGTTTTAACGGCAGTTGTTCGGCATGCGGCACATATGTGGCTAATTGGCGGTGTTGGGTTGGTCCCTGCAATTCTTTGGCGTGGTGAACAACAACGCCGTTGAAAATGACGGTGACCCGTGCCGGTTTAAGTAATTTTTCTCCGTCAAATCGCGGACCTTCCCATATAATATCATAGGTTTGCCATTCACCCGGTTTGCGGCAGGCATTCACTAATGGTGGGTATTGTCCGTAAATAGCGCATGATGTGCCGTCCGGATAAGTGGGGTTATCGTAGCAATCAAGCACCTGTATTTCATATTTCCCCATCAGAAAAACACCGCTGTTGCCGCGTCCCTGCCCGTCGCCCTTCACCACTTCAGGGGCGGCCATTTCTACATGCAACTGGCAATCGCCAATAACGGTGGTGGATTGAATGTCGCCGGTTGACGGTACGACTTCCATATAACCATTTTCAACTTTCCATTCTGCCGGGGTGGCATCACCGCATTTCACCCAACCATCCATGCAGGTACCATTAAATAACACAACAGCATCAGATGGCGCGGCACCGGCACCCACACCTGGGGTAACCACGCGCGGTTGCGGACGGTCGCCGTCATGCACTTTGTAAACAGACCCGGGAATAACCGGGGTATCACTGTAACCGAGATTAGACATTTATATGCTCCTTTTTTCTAAAGTATATAATAATTCAATTCATATTGGCAGTATAAAACACTGTAATATTCATCTTTTTACATACGATTATCATATTGTCGCTGCCTCATCTTTCACGAATTGGTATGCGTAGAT
>CAZNLA010000482.1:0-4306 GCA_964573385.1 uncultured bacterium | reverse complement strand
GTATTGATACTTGCAATGCAAATGATTATAAGTATGCAGTATGATCTTGTTGATTATATGGCACGCATTTTTAATGAAATGATGTTGTATTTTAAACCGTGAATGAGGTGATTTATGGCGGGAGCAGGTGAGGACAAAACCGAGGCCGCAACCCCCAAAAAGCGTAAGGATGCACGGGAAAAGGGACAAGTAGCGCGTAGCTTTGAAATTAATGGAGCTGCGGGGTTATTAGTCGGCATTTACACGCTTAAATCATTAGGACCATTTATGGTGACAACCTGGGCTGATATTGCGCGGAAATCAATTCAATCCGCATCGTTCGCAATCGATAATGGAATAATGGTAAATTCACTGATGATTAAAGTCGGTTTAAACTTTCTTATTTTAGCATTACCGATTGCAGTTGTTGGAATGTTTACCGCTATCATTACAAATATGTTACAGGTTGGAATTTTGTTTTCTCCCAAAGCTTTAGCATGGGATTTTACGAAGCTTAATCCTTTTCAGGGAATCGGCAGAATGTTTTCACCAAGGTCTGCTGTGGAAATATTAAAATCCGGTTTAAAGGCAGGAATTATTGGAGCAGTAGTTTATTCGTTCTTTAAAGATCATGGTATGGAAATAGTACGAATAATTACGACTAATCCGATGAATATCGGTAATTTATTGTCAAAAACGGTTTTTGACTTATTGTTAAATACCGGATACGCAATTATTGGACTTGCTATTTTAGATTATGCTTATCAAAAATATGATTTTGAAAAAAATCTGAAAATGACATTGCAGGAAGTAAAAGAAGAGTTTAAAAGCAGTGAAGGTGACCCGCAAATAAAAATGCGAATAAGGCAAAAAATGCGGGAAATGTCACGCAAGCGTATGATGACTGATGTAAAATCTGCAACGGTTGTCATTACAAACCCAACGCATATTGCAGTAGCGTTGAAATATGATTTTACCGGAAAAGAACCCGCACCTAAGATAGTGGCAAAGGGCGAAAGAAAAATTGCGGAAAAGATAAAAGAGGTTGCACGCGCAGCAGGAGTACCAGTTATCGAAAATAAACCATTGGCACGAGCATTAAATAAACAGTGTAATATCGGTGATATAATCCCTGCTGAATTATATCAGGCTGTTGCTGAGGTTCTGGCATTTATTTTCAAGCAAACAGGTAAGTCTATCAATCAGGATGGGAGAATACGTTAATGACAGAACAATCTGCGAGGATGCAAAAGTTTACGGATTTACTGCTTAATCTTAGTGATTTGCAGGCTCCGTTGCTTTTTGTCGTCGTATTGGGCATGTTAGTAGTACCTATGCCCGGTTGGATGCTTGATATGTTTCTGTTAGTAAATATTGCGATTACTTTCATCATTTTATTACGTACATCAACTGTAACCCACGCATTAGAGTTTTCTGTTTTTCCATCACTTTTATTAATAACCACTTTGTTTCGATTATCCATCAACGTATCAGCGACCAGATTAATTTTAACTAATGCTGATGCAGATGGGGCAGGGAAAGTAATTCAGGCTTTCGGTACCTTCGTTATTGGTAATAGTCCGGTGGCAGGTATAGTGATTTTTACAATTTTAATCATTATCCAATTTGTTGTTATTACTGCAGGTGCAGGTCGTGTAGCGGAAGTTGCCGCGCGCTTTACACTGGACGCTATGCCGGGCAAGCAGATGGCCATTGACGCTGATTTAAACGCAGGATTAATAGATGATGTTGAAGCACGTAGACGTCGTGAAGATGTTTCACGTGAATCTGACTTTTATGGTGCTATGGATGGTGCAAGCAAGTTTGTACGTGGTGACGCAATCGCCGCAATTATCATGGTTATCGTAAATATTTTGGGTGGTTTCGCTGTAGGAATGCTTATTCATAAAATGGAGTTAAAGCAAGCATTAAATGAGTATACAATGAAAACTGTCGGTGAAGGAATTGTAACACAAATCCCGGCACTTATTATGTCAATTGCTACAGGTTTAATCGTTACCAGATCAACTTCAAAATCACATTTAAGTAACGATTTGGTGATGCAGGTTCTCAGTAATCCACATTCACTGGTTGTTGTTTCAGTTATTATCGCATTATTTGCCATGGTACCTGGTTTGCCAAAGTTCCCGATTTTACTGGTATCAGGTGGATTAGCGGCGTTAGCGATTTATCAGATGCGCGGTGGACTGATGACAAAAGAATCTGTTGTCCCTGGTAAAAAGCCTGCCGCGGATACACAATCAGCACAAAAAGCACCGGCTCCGGAAGATATGATGAATCTATTAGCTATTGACCCAATAGAAATTGAGGTTGGTTATGGGTTAGTAGCATTAGCTGATCCCATGCAGGGTGGGGACCTTTTAGAACGAATTACCACGCTCAGAAAACAAATAGCCGTTGACCATGGATTTATAGTGCCACCGGTTCGGGTGCGCGATAATATTCAACTAAAAAGTTCAGGATATATAATTAAGTTATGGGATGTTGAAGTTGCTGATGGTGAAATAATGATGCGTTATATGTTGGCTATGAAACCGGGTGAAGGCATACAGGCATTTCCTGGCGGAATTCCGACTACTGAACCTGCCTTTGGTTTACCGGCTATATGGGTATCTGAAACACAAAAATTTGAGGCTGAGATGGCGGGATTTACTGTTGTTGATCCGACTACAGTATTAATAACTCATCTCAGCGAGGTTATTAAAAATCATGCTTATGAAATATTAAGCAGGCAAGATGTGCAAATGTTGGTTGATAAGACACGGTCATTATCATCAGCATTAGTGGATGACTTAATACCGAAACAGTTATCATTATCCGAATTGCATCGGGTATTGCAGAATTTATTAAAAGAAAGAGTAGCTATTCGTGACCTTAATCGTATTTTGACATCTCTGAGCGATCATATAACTATGACTCATGATATTGATATGCTGACAGAATATGTCAGGCAATCCCTGGCACGAACTATTACCAGTCAATACCGATCAACAGAAGGATTTCTAGAAGTATTTACTTTAGAACCTTCTATAGAACAGATGATAGTTGAGAACCTGCGCCAAACTCAAATGGGAATGCAGATTGTACTTGACCCTATGGTAGCACAAAAGTTGTTGATGAAAGTTAAAGAACAGGCGGACCGTGCTGTGTCAATGGGGTATCAACCCATATTATTATGTTCTACACAAATCCGGCCATATTTCAGAAAGTTAATTGAAAAATATATGCCGTCATTGATAGTTATTTCACATGCGGAAATTGTACCGGGAGTGCAGGTGAAGGCAATCGGAACTGTTACAATAAATTAATGGGAGAATAAAAAATGGGTTTGCAAAAATTTTCTGCACCCAGTGTAAAAGATGCGTTGATGCAAGTAGAGAATGAATTAGGCGGGGACGCAATAATATTAGACGTTCGGACTATTAAAAATGAACCGGGTATTCCTGATACCGTGGAGGTATGGGCACAAATAAATGAAGACAAAGATAATAAAAAATTGCCAGATGTTGTAAATAATGGTTATAATGATGAAGAGAAAAATAATTCAAATACCGAGAATGATGCTGCCGGATACATTTCTGTGTTATCACAACAGTTAAAGGCCGTTCATTCTCAATTTGAAGTATTGCAATCCGGTATGTCATGGTTGGGTAGGAATCCTGATGTTAAGCCTGGTGAAATGGCAGCTTTTTTAGCGCGTTCAATTTCTTCAGGACTAAATTACTCGGGTGGAATATCAACTGCCAATGCGTCAGGGTATACAGTTGCTGTTATAGGACCAACCGGGGTAGGAAAAAGTACTACTATCGGCAAGTTAATATGGCATTTTGCTGTAGAAAAGAAGATGAAAATAGGCGTAATTACCGCTGATGTCATGCGTCCAGGTGCAGTTGAGCAATTATTAACTGTTTGTGATAAAATTAATGTACCTTTACATGTTGCTTATAATTCATTGGATGTAATAAACGCCAAAAATGAATTAAAGGATAATGATTTAATTTTCATTGATACACCTGGCGGAAGCCAACGTAATAATGATTATTTAGCGGATTTGCAATCTATTATGTTAGCTGCAGACCCGGCAGAGATACATTTAGTAATTTCCGGGGCAAGTGGAAGTGCATTAATGCGTGATATAATGATGAGATATGCACACTTGCAACCTGATCAGGTGGTTATAACAAAAATAGATGAAGCACCATCTATGTTAGAACTTTTTTCTCCGTTGATAAACGCGGGGATTTCACTGTCATATTTAGGTACCGGGACATCAATCGTAAAAGATTTACGGTTGGCATCAATTGAG
>CAZNLA010000481.1:0-4334 GCA_964573385.1 uncultured bacterium | reverse complement strand
ATTGTCGGTTGGGTAGAACGTGCCAGTATAGATTTGACCATTAATTCTACTTTGTGATTTATAAATATAACCTGTTCTTTGTAATACGCCAGATATTCTTCATAACTGCCGCCAACTTTTTGGAAATCTTTGCCATCTTCAATGGCCATTTCGCGGTCAGGGTTGCGGGGGGAACCGTCCTGATAAAATACAAATGGGGGATGTGGGGCCAAAATATGGGCGTAGACATAAATAGGCGCTTTAAATTTTGTAGTATGAGATAAATAATCAAGGGTGTATAAAATAGTCTGCCTGTGCTGTTTGTATGATGTCGTTACGGTTTTGTTTTTTTGTGCCATACCTGCAGATACCGGTGTACTTTGCAGTAATTTAGTTTCAAACAGATTCATTTTGTCATCTTTTTCCGCGACAAAATAATCTGAATTTTTTATTCCCAGCCAATCATACGCGGATTTAAAGGTGATGGTGGTGTAGCCGTGATTTTTAAGGGTGGCAAATACGCGGTTATAATCAATTAACTCTTTCAACGGCAATCTGTCTGCCGAGTTTGGGGTTACCTTGGTGGGTATAATATCCTGCAGGTAATCATAATTTAGCATTGACGACATCACCAGTAATGACTGGCAATAATTGGTTGAACTATTTGTTGCTAATTGAAAATCATTATCCTGCAGAAAATTAGTAAATTCGCTGTTATCAAAGTTATAAACAGTTTTTAATGTGTCATTTCTGCCATAGGCATCCAGAATAATATGATAAATATTCGGTAGTACTTTTGCTTTTGTTTTGGCGTTTAACTCCGGTCCTTCTGCCTGCACTACCGCCGGTTTAGTAACCCGGGTATACGCGACTTTTAAGGATATTAATGTTGGTGGAATAATTAAAGCGATACTGAAAATCCATGCGATATTAACCGCGATATCAATATTTTTACTGGTTCGCAATAATGGTATAACCGGGATTAATAATATTATGACCCAGAAAACCAGTGGTACCACCGGGTGAAATTCCAATATCTGTTTTGCCGGATAAACCGTCATCAGCCATTTAATAACATGTTGGTACGAGAAAAACCATAGGAAGAACAGAGAGGATATAACCGACACTTTATCCGCGCGGCGTATTACCAGGTACAGAAAACCCCACAATATAACAACAGCAGCAACGCTAATTAACAGCGAACGTATTATTTCCTCACTGGTAACCTCTACAATATTGCCGGCATACAGAGAAATTACCGGGAATATGGCGAATAACAATGGGAATAACAGCCGTAATACGCGTTTCATTTATCATCTCGTTTACATAACAGGTACAAAGTACGGCACGAATCGGTAATGTCTTCACGATGCACCATATAAAAATGCTCACCAAAATCTTTTTCAAAGTTCTCGCGGGTATAATTTACAAATATATCTTCCCGCGCCGCCAGCATTCGTTGAATCTGTGAATCTTCCTTCGGGACAAACTCAATTATCAACCATTTTCCGCATTGGGCAAAGAAATCCGCTATCATTCCTAATGGCAGGTTATTTGCTATTGCCAGGTGGTGAATAAGCGCCAGTGCCAATACGCAATCCGTCGGGCCACGTTGTACCATAGAGGCGCGTTCGTTATGATGCCATCCAAGTGCCGGACTGGGGTTAGATAAATCCATCACCAGTGGTAAAATATTCCGGTTTTCTTTTGACGCGAAATCACGGTACATAAACTCCACAGCAGCGACATCAAAGTCAAACGCTGTCACTTGCGCGCCGATACCCGCGGCTATTTCGCTGTATCTACCGGTATTCGCCCCCAGGTCCCATACGGTTTTCGGCGATGCTTCCCGCATATACGCCAGCACCAATGCGGCCTTATGCGCGGATGACGAATCGGTATAATTGGTGTTGTCGTAATAATCCGACCATGTGGTTTTTGGCGGTTCCCACTTTATGCTTTTAACGGTTGATAACAACGAATCCAGCGTTGCCATTAAACCGAATTTGGTGACTTTTGCTTCTTTTACCCGTTTATTCGCGCTTTCCGCGTCGCCACCCATGGCACTCGCCATCCCAAATAAATGCAACAGCAGCCCCATATTAAACCGGCTGGAACCCGGCAACATTTTTGCCGCCATATCTACCGGTATGCCATCAATAAAACTGCGCAATAATGTTGATAACCGCGCGTCAGTCTTTGCCATTAATGCCAATGGGGCAAGGAAATGTCGGACAAATTGCCCGTATGCTATCCATGGTTTTTCGTCATATTTCTCAAAAGACAGGGTATCAATGAATATTGGCTGACTGCCGACGAACTGGATATTATATGCGGAGGCATCCTTCAATGACATTCCTCGCACCAGTGCCGCCATCTGTAACTGTAATGTCAATATCGCCGCGGATTTTAATTGACTGAATGACCATTCGTAAGGGTACGAAATGAAAGGTATCTTCTCCGGCATGATAATTTTATAATATTCCCCGGTTCCTGCCACGCCATCCGCTTCTTCATGCTCAACCAAAAGTTTTGCATTTACTAAATCCGCATATAAACCTGATGATATCAACAGGTCGTAATCTTCCTGTGCTGATAGATTAACCTGACGGAATATTTGACCATTTATGGAAAATATATGCCCGTCCGGATCGCGAAAAGATGCCGGATTATTTTGCAGTTCATTCATTATTTATTTCCTGCCAGACATTCGTTTAAGAAACTCTAATATCTTCTGCCAATATACCTTTATGGCGTAACCCACCGCGCATATTGATGCTGCCACCACCGAAAACAGATACATTACCGAATTTCCATCGATATACGCATTGGCGGCCCGTTGAACCATGAAAAACGCGCCAACTGACAATATTAAAACTGATATAGCTAATGATAAAATTTTCTTTTTCACTTAAACCTCCGGACTACTTTGCCCGCGTAATTATACCAGATAGAGTAAAAAATATCAGAACCAGCAATATGATATTTTTAATTTTTATATACTACTTATTTTAACCACGAAATGCACGAAAAAACTTCGATTATCGAAAAGCTTTCAGACGTGGTCACTTCGACAAGCTCAGTGACCGGTAGAAATCACGGTCACTGAGCCTGTCGAAGTGACCTTTATAAAAGTTCTGTCTGAAAAACCCTGACTTTTTTTGTAAGGATTTCATTACTAACTGACTAATAAAATAATTTTCGTGATTTTCGTGGTTAATTTATTCTTAAAACTTCTGACGGTCAATTAACGATAAAAATTCGTTTCTGGTGGCGGCACTGTTACGGAAACTGCCAAGTACTGACGATGTTGTCATCATCGAGTTTTGTTTTTCCACCCCACGCATCATCATACATAGGTGCCGTGCCTCTATAATTACCCCTACGCCTTCCGCGCCAATCGAATCCATTATCGCGTGTGCCACCTGTTCGGTCAGTCGTTCCTGTATCTGCATACGCCGGGCATACATATCAACAAGCCTTGCCAGTTTGCTTACCCCAAAAATCTTCCCCTGTGGGATATAACCTATATGGCATCTACCGTAAAATGGCAACATGTGGTGCTCGCACATGGAATAAATTTCAATATCCCGCAGAATAATCATATTGCTGGCTTCCTGGGTGAATATTGCGCCATTTATTATCTCTTCCGGATTCTGTTGGTATCCCTGGTACAGAAACTCAAACGATTCTGCCACCCGCGATGGTGTTTTCAACAACCCCTCGCGGTCCGGGTCCTCACCTATTTCTATCATCAATTCCCGTATTAACTGCTCAACGCGTTCTTTATTCATTATCCTTTTTCCCAACCGTCTCAACTTATAAGACGAATGTTAACATATACTCTGAATTATTTTTCTGCAAACAACTGTTATTTCCTGCATAATTAAAACTATTGTATTCCGGGATTATCCGGCAATCTGCTTAGAAATAGTTACATTAACAACGTTAGTGACCGGTTACTAATTTTGACGAAGTAACCGTAAATAAAAGTTCTGTTAATATTAACTGGAATTTTCTCGAAATATTATATAATTTTTGCTTACATAATCAGGTTAAAATATAGTAAAATAGGCTGTCTGAGGAGAAATATGAAATTTTCATTGCATGCACATTCGTTATCGTTGCATTTAGGATTGCACAATTATAAACCTATAGGGCAGGGGATAATGCAGGTTGACGAATTATTTGAAAAAGCGAAATCTATGGGATTTTCCAACCTGCAACTTGTATATAAAAATTTGCCGGAAAATTTGGATATGATGGCATTGGCACGCATGGGTAATGATGCCAAACGTTGCGGGTTAACCCTGCATTTATCCACAGACAACATGGAAGGTAAACATCTGGCGAAT
>CAZNLA010000480.1:0-4358 GCA_964573385.1 uncultured bacterium | reverse complement strand
GTCGGTCCAAACTGTAACGGGAATCGGTCTGCCTTTTCATCCTGCGCGCCAAAACGTTTCCAATAACTGACCCCATTCACATTCGCGTTAAATGTTGGGCCAATATTCGGGTCAGCTTGCCATGGTTTACGCAATACCCATGCCACCGCATGCCATGTGGGTGGATTTTTAACCCATAAATCACCCATGAATGACATACCGGATGGGTCGCTATAATCCATAGGGAAATATTCTGTATCTACAAACGGCAGGATAATTTCAATTTTCTGTACCACATTTCCCTTGCCAATTTCATCAGCAATTTTTTCTGCGGCGGATGGGAAACGTACCAATAGGCTGCGATGAACAGCATCAAAAACTGGCGCGCCGGGTTTATTGGTTGACCAGTCGGCAACCAATCCTTTACCGTATGCGCCTTTATCGTTCATACGGGTGGCACCATCCTCAGAAATCATCACTGGTTTGTCCCAATACTGGCGAAAACCACTGATACCGGCCATCTCAGCGCCAGTGATTACGATTTTATTCGTATCCTGCGCTAAACAAGCCGTAAAAGCCATAAACAGCATCATAAAAACGAATTGATACTGCATGTAATTAGTAATTTTATTCATCTCATACTTCCTAAATGGAACGTTGCAAATGAAATACTACACTTTACTGTTTCAGGTAGTCAAGAGAATATCAATATAACTATAAAATTTCAGCAGATTAATTTATAAATTTGGTTTATTGTTAAATCTACAGGACATTCGCTTTCCAAAAGAAATTTACCTAAAAATGGTCGCTTCGGCAGCCTACGCAACCGGTCACTGAACCTGTCGAAGTGACCTTAAGCGATAGTCCTGATATATAAAAATGAACCCGGTAGTTACTTATCAATTATTATAATTTTCTTCCATTTTCAATCAGTTCTGTGTATAATAATTTATATCTAATTTGGAGGTAATCAAATGCGTATTTTAATAATCGGATTATTCCTGACGATTTTAACTTCGTTCGGAATTACTGTTGAGAACCAGGCTTATCTGGGTATTTTTGCGGAAACGGCTTCAACCAAAATGGTGGGAATGCCGGAAATGCCAGAGATGCCGGAAATGCCGGAAATAGACCCGGAGATGTTAAAGATGTTGCCGGGTGGCGCATTGCCAGGCGGCATGATGTCATTTATGGGCCCACAACGAATGTTAAGTGTGCGATTATGGTCACCAACAATCGCAAAAACAGATGCTACCGCATCAATAGCAGTGCCGGAAGGGTTAAAACTGGGTAAATCAATAAATTTATCTTTATATAGACCAGAACCGGAAAAAGGAACTGCTGACCCGAAAAATCCGGATTTGCAATTACCTGATTTTACCATTAAACGTTATTGGGGTTCATCCGCAAAGGTAAAAACCGGACAACCTGAAATATTCAGTTTTAAAAATCTTACTCCGGAACAAAAAGCTATGATGCGCGAAGCAGCAAAACAGGCGGAGAAAAAGAATAGTTATTATTATAAACCAAACTGGACCACCGGTTATTGGCCGGCAGAAAACCAGCAGGGAACAGTAAAAAAAGATGCCATTTTGCAGGGAAAATATTCATTATCCACCAATTACACCGGCAACGTTGAGATTAGCGTGCCAAAGGAAGTAAATTTTCTGGCGCCAATTAAGATGAGTAGCCCAAAGTTCAGCGAAAAGATTCCTATGGATAAACCTATCACATTTAAATGGGATGCGATACCGGGTGTTTTGGGATATTACGCGCAGATTATCGGTATGCAAGGGACCACAACATTAATTATGTGGAACTCCGCCGAGGTGCGCACCGAACCGGACATGGCATGGGATTATCTGCAAATGGCAGATGTGGTGAACTATGTGAAAGAGAAAAAGTTTATGGGACCGGAACAGGTAACAGTAACCGTACCGGCAGGAATATTCAAAGATTGTGACATAGTAAATTTACGCATGATAGGATACGGACCCGCCACCGCGCTTGATGGCACCCAACCACTGCCCCGCGTGCAGACTAAGACTACTTTCAATGCGATGTTAGGTGGCAAAATGACTGAAGGTATGCAAGGCGGTGACCTGAAAATGATTATGCCGGAAATTGAATAAAACCCGATGGGACTAACAAAAACATGGCTTCGCCACTCGGTGTCAATCCATGATCTATTATCAAAATGACCAAAAATAAATACAAAAATAATGTGCCATATAAAGATATGGCACATTATTTTTTACGGTTCTTCAGCGACTATTTTAAAGCAGATTTCTTTGTATCTGTTTTACTTTATTTTTCTTAATCGTGCTATTCGCTCTTTCATGGGTGGATGTGTGCTGAATATTCGTCCGAGTACCTGGTTTTGCGCACCTTTTGCCTGCGACAATTTATCCATTTGTTCCAGAATTATAATCCCCTTTTTGGCATCATAACCGGCGTCACGCATAAATTGTAAGCCCAGGCTATCGGCCTGGTATTCTGCCGCCTGACTTAGTTGCATACTAACGATTTGTTTCCCTAATTTTGTGGCAATTATGCTGATATTATCAGCAATTGCCCCATCACCCTGTGCACCTGCGGCAGCGCCAATTAAACCAACAACTGACTGTAATAATCCTGCCGAACGCAACTGTTCGGCGGAATGTTCTTCAACCACGTGCGCCATTTCATGCCCAAGTACCAAAGCTATTTGATTCGGGTCGTTGTTGGATAATTTAATTAATCCATCATACATATATATCTTGCCACCCGGTAAAGCTATTGCATTTACCATATTTTCTTTAGTACGCACACCCTTAAATTTCCATTCCCACCCGGTTGATTGTGGTCCATAATACCTGGCAGGTAATGCCTTTACCAACCTTGCGGAAATTTTATCAATTGTTTTATCTGCAAAGGCATCATTATCTAATCCTTCCTGTACCACCACTTCACGTCCCAGTTGTATCTGTTCTTCCGGTGACAGCTTTAATATGCCGGCAGGTAATGCCGGTATATTTATTCCTGTCAAAGCTAATATCTCTTTTGGGATTTGTGATATTAATCCTGTTACGTTAGGCAATATTATCTTTTTAATACCGGCAAAAGTTCCGGTCAGAATCAGGGTCACTATAATTATGATGATAATTGAACATCCACAGCCAAAAATCATCGCTTTTTTCTTTAATTTCTTAATATTATAATCACCATCGTAATCTTCGTCATATTCATTGTTGTATCTTTTGTTGTGTCCCATTTTCCCCTCTGTAATTAAAACTGGACTTTCACTTAAGGTCACTTCGACAGGCTCAGTGACCGGTCGCTGAGCTTGTTGAAGCGACCATTTCTAATCATATTCTTCTTTAAAAGCGAAAGATCTGTAAAAATTAATCATCTCCACCTAAACCACCCAGGATATCACCTAACCATGAACCACGTTTTTTGCGTAATGGTCGTCCCTGTTGGTCATATTGCGGACGGTTATGATCATCATTGTCATATCCATTATTTCTGCCGCGCTCATCCTCATAACGTGGTACCTGTTCATTACGGGACGTTCGGATGCCTGGTTCAATTGTTGCCGCAGCTACATCATTATTTGCAGCCATTTCAATAATTTTGTCCAATTCACCCCTATCAAGCCAGATTCCCTTACAATCTGGACAGATATCTATTTCAACACTATTTTTTTGCATAGCACGTAATTGTGCGTCGCATACCGGACATTTCATAATATTCTTCCTTTTTTGAGCATTCATCTCAATTTCAATACAGTATCCGGATTATTTAATCCGGATATTGTAAACTGTAGACATTCATTAGAGTTGTGTTTTCATAATTTCCTGGTAAGCATCCAGAACCTTATTTCGAACCTGCAATCCAAAGTTAAAAGTCAGACTAGCCTGTTCCATGGCAATCATCGCTTTATGTACATCATCTGTCTGCCCTAAAGCTACTTTCTCAACCATTTCACTGGCCTTTGATTGTAAATTATTAATATTATCGACAGCGTTCTGTACATGTTCCCCAAAAGTTCCAATCGGTTGCGTTTCGCCGGTTGGCGCCGTTGAACGCTGTGTATTCTGTTGTGAATATACAGGGGTAGGCATACCTTCAATACGCATCATTTACCTCCTTTATAGCTTTGATTATTCATTTACCCCTTTCCTTCCTTGATAGCATTACGCAAACCACTCATACGGTCAGATAAAAACTGTGCAGTGGCTTCGAATTGCAGGCTATTTTTAGCCATTGTAACCATTTCACGTTCGATATTAACATTGTTGCCGTTAATACGTCGTGGACTGGTCGAGTCTTCCTGCACATTTACCACTGCCATGCGGATAGCTTCTATTTCTGTCTTTTTATTTAAACTATCCTGC
>CAZNLA010000479.1:0-4360 GCA_964573385.1 uncultured bacterium | reverse complement strand
TTCAGGATTTGTACGATTATCATACATTGATGAGACAGATGGTTCTCCACAATTTTGCAGAGCATATTTACCCCCGGATTTTGATAAAAAGAAAAAATACCCAATGGTTGTTGTTTTACATGGCAGAAGTGATGAGTTTCCGGCGTATATAAAATGGGGTGGTATAGACCAACGACATGATGGGATGGCGGAGAGATATAACACAATAGTGATTTATCCGCACGCCCGCGGTAATAGTTGGTATCGTGGTATAGGGGATAATGATGTTACCCAGTGTATTGACATGGCAACTAATAATTTTCCGGTTGATGAATCACGAATATATTTAAAAGGATATTCAATGGGTGGGGCAGGTGTTTGGTATTATGGTTCCAGGCATCCGGAAAAATTTGCAGCCATTGTTCCTTTCTTCGGTGGCTATGATTTTCGTTTTCAACTTAATGAAGAATCTTTGGCAAAGTTAAATACAAAATCACAATTCAGACGCGAACGATTAAGCTATATTGGACAAATAGAAGCATTGAATAATACCCCGGTATTTGCCAGTCATGGTGACGCGGATACCACTGTACCGGTGGATTATTCCCGTTATACGGTTAAATTAATGCAGACATGGGGATACAACGTCCGTTATTGGGAACATCCGGGTGAAGGCCATGGTGGATTAAATGAAGAACCTGTAAATAAATGGATATTTGAACAGAAAAAAATAACTGATCCGAAGAAAGTAAGAATTCGCAGTGCATCGCTGAGATACGCCCAGGTATATTGGGTTACCGTAAATCAACGTAAAGATCCATATAGTTTTGTCCGTGCAGAAGTAGATGTTATTTCATCAAATTACATTAAAGTCCTTACCGAGAATGTGTTGCAGATTACTTTGGCACCACCAATCTCTATTGTGCAAATAAATAAATTAATAAAAGTGGTTTGGAATGATGAAGTAAGGATAGTAATGCCTGAAAATGGCAAGATTGTGTTATCTGAAAAAGATTATAAGCCTGTTGGAATTATTAAAACTTCTGAAACCGAAGGCCCGGCAAATGACATTTTCTGTACACCATTTGCCCTGGTGGTCGGCACACAATCAGTTGACCCTTTAATGAATGCCGCCTGTTCCGCGGCAGCAAAACGTTTTGCGGTCTGGTGGGATGAAAGATTCCATACCAGTTTACGAATATATAAAGACACAGAAATAGACGATTTCGCAAAGTCAGATTATTCGTTAATATTATTTGGATGGATTGGCGAAAACGCGTTGGCAAAAGATATGTCTGGTAAAGTTCCATTAACAGTCACTAATAGCCTGATTACAGTTGATACCGGAAAGTTCAGAATACGCGATGCTGGTATACAAATGATATACCCAAATCCTTTTAATCCTTATCGGTATATCCTTATTCGCGCGGGTTCTTCGCCACAGGGATTAACTATGACTGACTATGCCGCGAACGATACAGATTTTTCAATAGTTGACAGCAGAAATATGGATATAAATAAAAATGGTGGTTTCTTTGATATTATCAATGGCAGAAATAACGGCAATATCATTGCATGTGGATATTTTGATAATAACTGGAAATATCAGGAAAAGAATATAGAAAAAGATTCTTTATCAGTAATTCCTCCTACTTATACCTGGAGTTATCCTAAATACGCGACAATACAAAAGGCAAATGAGTTTTATTTATCAGATTTAATTGAAACCTCTGCGGATGGTGCCGGGAATGAAATATTACGTAACTCTTCATTTAAATCAGATAAAATTATTATTGGTAAAAACAGATACGATCACGGCATTTCATTCCCCGGTAAATTCTGGTTACCCAAACGCGCGTCTAATATTGAATACAATATTGCAGATGGCGGGTATAACAGATTGCGTGCGGTAATAGGATTGGATTATTCATCAAAAGCATCCGGTACTACACCTGCGGCAGAAAAAGTTGTATTTGAAATAGAAGGTGATGGGATAGTATTATATACTTCAGAACCATTCGGACGTGATACTGTCGCCAAAAATATTAATGTGGATATTACCGGAGTTAAAAATATTAAATTGAAAGTGAAATATGGCGCAATGCCTGCGGCGAATCTGCACGCGATAAATTGGGCCGATATAAAACTGACGAAATAGTACAAGACTTTCATTTCCTGAAAAAATCTATTCGAATTTGGTCGCTTCGACAGGCTCAGCGACCGGAAGCGCAATTCCTGAATATATTGAAGTACAGATAGTTGCATAGGAAGAAAAATTGAAAATATTGTTATTGCCGTTTCCCAAGACAACATATACTGTTAAAATTGAAAAAGAAGAAATTGTTTTTAACGTTCATAGTAAAAGTTGGTGGTATTCTGTGCCTATAGATTTAATAATCCTGTTTTTCTTCGTCGCCGGGTTATTAGGATTTATAAAAGGAACTAACCATTTTAATGCCTTGATTTATTTATTTATATTAATCTTTTCTTTTGGATCTATAATGATGATTATTGCGATATTGTGGCAGATTTCCGGCCGTGAAATTATAAAGGTATCGGCAAATTCAATTACAATAATTGAAAGATTATTTTATAATCATAAAGTAACAGTATATGATGCAGATAAAATAGTTAAAATGCGGATTGATGCTGATATTCCTAATTATGCATGGGGCTATGACAATAACTTTTTGGGGTTAAAATATATCTTATTTAATTATGGTGCAAAAAATATTTATGGTGAAAATAAGGTGAGAATTGGTGGTGGGCTAAATGAAAAAGACGCGCAACAATTTATAGATATTGTGCAGGAGCATTTTCCACAATACAAAGAGAAATAATAACGGAGCATTGATATTTAGTGGTGTTCGTTTTTTTAATAATATATTTAAAAGAAGATCTCAGGACTTTCGCTTTTTAGCAAAACTGCATGAAATTGGTCGCTTCGACAGGTTAAGCGACCGGTCACTGAGCCTGTCGAAGTGACCTTAAGCGCAAGTTCTGGATTTTAAATGGAATTATCTGGCAGCTTTTATTTGTATGGTATCCGCAGTTTTTTTTTGTTTTTAAACAATAAAAAAATCCCCCCGAATAACGAGGGGATTTCTATAATATAGTTATTTCATCATTTGTAATATTTGTTGAGGTGCCTGGTTAGCCTGGGTTAACATTGCTTGTGCTGACTGCATAAGTATTCGTGTCTTGGTGAAATTAACCATTTCTGAGGCCATGTCTGTATCGCGAATTGCGGATTCAGATGCTGTCAGGTTTTCTCTGGCTACTGACAAACTGGTTAAATTACTTTCCAGGTTATTTTTCTGGAATGCTCCCAGATGTACCCGTAATCCGTTTACTTTCTTCATTGCATCATCTACCTGTTGAAGAACCTGAGTGGTATTTGCATTCGTCAGGTCGATATTTGTCCCGGTAGCCTGCCCGGTAGTACGGGTTGGGGTTGATGAAAATCCTGACTTTGAATCTGTAATTGATTTATTACTTAATACTGCAACACTGGCATTCGCATTCTGGTCTGCAACGGCTTTCTGGCGTATTGTAAGGGTAGTATTTTCCGCAGGATTCGCGCTTACATTACCATACTGGTCAGTTGCAACTGCTTCAATATTTGCCGCGTCATTTAATGCAGAGTTGATTGCAGTAATGGCATGGGCTAACGTATCACCATTAGTAGCGTTTAATGACGCAGTAACAGCTTTTGATGACCCTGATGCGTTAGTGTAAATGACGGTTATATTTTCAGTTGACCCGGCAGATAATCCGGAGTAAGTTTTGCCACCGACTGATGTTGCGTTATGTGCACTGGCAAGTCCTAATGAAGAAACGTGCATATCTGCTGTAAGAGAAACACCATCATAACCATCGGCAGGTAATTCAAAAGTGGCTGTTTGACCGGCATTTGACCCAACCTGGAAAACTTTGTTACTGATATTCTGAGAACCGATTAATTTGATACCGGCGAATTCAGTCTGGTCAGCAATGCGGTTGATGGAGTTCATTGCCTGTGCCATCTGTGCTTGGTCAGCATTAAGACTTGCTGCGTTACCATTTACGTTTGCGGCGTGAATAGTTAGGTCACGCATTTGGCGCAGTTGGGTCTCAATTTCGTTCAAAGCGGCCTCTGTGGTCTTTATCATGTTTATCGCATCCTGAGTATTACGGGATGCCTGTTGCAGACCAGAAATCTGTGAACGTAAGTTTTCGCTGATTACAAGACCAGCAGCATCATCAGATGCGGAGTTAATTCGGAGTCCTGAACTTAATTTGTCAATAGACTTCGATAAGGCTTCATCATTACTCGCTAAAAAGCGATGCGCGGACATTGCACTGATGTTTTGATTGATTCGTAGCGACATGTGTCTTCCTC
>CAZNLA010000478.1:0-4379 GCA_964573385.1 uncultured bacterium | reverse complement strand
TTATCTTGCCCTTCCGCTTTTCCATAATATTTTTCCATTCAAATCCATACACGCCAGTTGATTATCCGGAATAACCCCGTAGATATGACCATTGAAAAGAATTGGCGTTTGTTGATACGCGCCGAACTCTTTTTCTTTCAGTTTAAAATCAAATGATGTTTTATATCCGTCACCACCGGGGGTTAACCGCAACATGGCACAACCGGCACCGTAACCACCACTTAAAAATATTCTGTTGTCACCCACCGGTATAGGGGTGGGAATATTTGATGTATGCACTATCCAATCCGGGGTGGAGAATTTCAATATTCCCTTTGTCGATATGCCCACTACACCACCGGACGCGCAATAAATGAATAATTTTTCATTATTTATTATCGCCGGCATTATTGATGAATGTGTCATTTGCCATTTATCAGGGTTATCCACCCGCCAGAGTTCCACCCCGGTTTTAAGGTCAAATGCCACCATCAATGCCTTGCCACCCGGGGCGATAATTGCACTGTTACCATCAATTATCGGGCATTGACCAGCATACCATTCCGGCACTTTGGTATCGTATTCTTTTACCAGGTCGTGTTGCCATATCATTTTTCCGGTTATCGCGTCGGCACAGGTGACTTTGCATAATACCCCCATTGAAACCACATATTTATCATTTACCGCGGGTATTGTTCGCGACACGCCATGTTGTTTGCCCACGGCAGCAGAATACGGCAAACGCCACGCTTCTGTACCATCTGCCAACGCGAAACAACGCAACACATCCTGTTGTTTATCCAAATCATAATCCAGCACATATACGCGACTGTTGTTAACGGCAGCACCGGCATACCCCTCGCCCAGATCAACCCCCCATAATTCCGGGGGACCGGAGATACCCCATTGATAAATAATGGGGGCATTAATTATTGCGGAGGCATCGCGGTTGCTGCCACGGAACTCCGGCCAAATACCGGGCAGACAATCAATAAATACTTTTTTCTGTACAGGTTTAACTACTGCAGTTTTTGTATCTGGTTTTGTGGTTTTTTCCGGTGTCAAAATTACATCACTGGGTCGCGCCGTCTCTTTCTTTTCCGCGGGTACCTGTTGACGTATTGATGCTATTATCCGGATTTGCGAAAAAGTATACCACCGATAAAGCGCAAAAACGGCAATAAACAAAATTATGGCTGGAATGAATATTTCAATAGACTTTCTCATCGCATTTATTATACCTTACCTAACCATTTGAGAAAAGGATGTAATTATAGTATACTGGCATTGGAGAATATAAATTATGAATGATAAAATTCAGAGAATAATAAATAACTTATGGGATTATTTCCATGTATTGGCGCTTTTTAAAATAGTTAATGAATATCCGCAATCAAGTGAAGTGGTATTTCATGGATTTCAGCGAAAAGCGAACAAATTATCTATACCTGTTGTAAACAAAAGACTGCGTGATGAAATGCTGAAAAATGAACCAATGGCCGCGGATCTTATTGCTTTTTTAGAACAGAGTGCTGCTAATGCTATCGCGGCTTTAACGGAAAAAGAGACATTAAATGATGAAGCGATAATTGAACTGGCAACACGTTTTAGTAAGCCAGAAATAACCGTCGCGTTAACGTTGGATGAAAGAGAAGACGCACATGAAATTTTTAATCGCCTGGATGAATTAATTCCTGAAGTGGAAGATGAAAGTGAAGAAACACAGGAAAAACAAGAAAGCGATTCAAATGCGGCACGGTGGCAACATAAATGCGAAATGCTGGAAAAAAAGTTGTTGAAACTTGAAGAACAGATGAGCAAAATAAAAACAGAAAAGCAAACTCTGATAAACAATACTAAAGATTTGGGGAAAGAAATTGATACCCTGACAGCACAATTAAATAAGCAAAAACAGGAACACACCGAATCAACGAAAGAATGCAGCATATATATTAAGCAAATCGAAAGACTGGAACGTAATCTAAAAAAAGAAACAGAAGCGAAAACTAATCTGGAAAAAGAGATTACTGAATTAAAAGCACAAATATTTACACTGGAAAATAAACCTGCTGAAAAAGAGATTGTGACACAGGAAAAAGTAATAACTCAACAGATAATACCTGCTGACAAGAAAAATAAGGTTAAAGAAGCGATTGCGTTACTAAGCAGTATATTCACAGAAACAGTTACTACTAAAAAGCCGGCAACATCTGACGAAAAACCGGAAGTTAAACCTGCAGCCACTAAAGCAAATAGTGCAACCGCGAAAACAACAAAGCCACCAGCAACACCTGTCACCCCTGCAAAGGTAAGTGACAAAATAAAGATCATGTCCGAGGGTAAATTATTAGAACTGACACCTGCACAGATTCTGTCGTCATTAAAGCAGAATAATAAAAGGATAATTGAAGCCGTCCGCGCGCATTATAATAAATTAGTAAGCCCGCATAATAAAGAGTTGCTTACAAACCTGGTGAAAGCAAAGATACCCAATCAAATAATTTGCGGGCCGTTAAAACCGGCGGTTATTGATGGCAGCAATGTCGCGCATTTTAACGCTAATGGTGAAAGACCAAAATTAGACCATATCATTCAACTTCGCCATACCTGCTGGTTAGAAGGATATTTTCCGGTAATTATTATCGTCGACGCGTCATTACCGTACCAAATTGATAACGAAGCCAAATTATCTGAAATGATAAAATTAAATGAAGTAATTCCGGTGAGCATAAACACCGTTGCTGATAAAGAGATTTTAAAACGTGCTGTTGAATTAAACGCTATTGTGTTAACAAACGACAGATATGCTGAATGGCCGGATAACGATAAAGTGATAAAAAGACATGTAGTATACAGCAAAAATGTCATGAAACCAGGCGATTATCATAAAAATGGAATCAATTGGGGGAAATTATAATGACTTTTAAGATTAATACAGAAACGCCTGATTTCCCGGATAGCGCATTTGTCGCCCACAACGCGACAGTGGTCGGCGAGGTGACGCTGGGTGAAAATGCCAGTGTATGGTATGGGGCACGACTGCGCGGAGATATCGCCTCCATTACAATCGGTGATAATAGTAACGTGCAGGATAATGCTGTCATTCACGTTGATTTTAATGTGCCGGTGATTATAGGCAAAAATGTAACCATCGGGCACAACGCGGTTATTCACGGCGCAACTATTGAGGATGATGTTTTAATTGGCATGGGTGCAGTAATTTTAAACCGCGCCTTTATCGGCAAGGGGTCTATTATTGGAGCAGGTTCAGTTGTGCGCGAAGGGATGATAATACCCGCCGGCAGCCTGGCAGCAGGGGTACCGGCGAAGGTAATAAAAGAATTATCATCAGAACAACAGGCAAATATCAAAGAAAACGCGGCAATCTACGTCACTTGTGCTAAAGAACACAAATCGGCCGGGCATTAGCCTTACCCGGAAATAAATATCGTGCGGATTTTGAGGATATTAGACTTGTCCGTAAATAAGAAGTGTGTAGATTTTGAGGCTATTTTGCTGTCATACAAGGCGTGTTTTTCACACATTATCAAGTCGATAAACGTGAAAAGCACAACGATGTGTGGCAGCAAAAGAGTCCTAAAGATGCCGTTTATTATTTACGGACAAGTCTATTAATCAACCAGTTCGATTGCCTCTGTCGGACACGCGTCAACACATTGCCCACAACCAATACACGCCTCCGGATGTATAACCTTCGATTTGTCCTTAATTATAAAGACATTCGGGTCGGCAGGGCATACATCATGGCAAGCGCCACAGGCAATACATAAAGATTCATCAACAACAGGATGCATATTTTTAACTCCCTTCTGATTTGTTTGTGTAGTTACGAGATAAATTATACACCAAAGCGACCAAATCCGTGAAAAAAAGGTTGAGATTTTTATAAAGGTCATTGAATTAGTACTCGAAATAAAATCGATTTCTACCGGCTTCAACCGATTTCTACCGATTTTAATATATGTCAGTCACGGAGGGGTGGCTTTATAAACGCACCTTTACAAGGCGCAGACAATGTTATGTTTTAATCCCCAGGCTGACGCCTGGGGTTAATCATTAAAATGCTTTTCCAAGGCATACATTACCATCAAACCTGCCATATTTATTTGGGTTAAGTTTTAGGGAATAGGTTTTAGCAACCAAATCCGTGAAAAAAAGTAAGGATTTTACAAAGGTCACTGAGCCTGTCGAAGTGACCATTCTGAAAACTAATCCAATTTATTTGGATTAGGGCATTTTTATTTGCTCTTTTATCCAAAAATTCATAAAAAAACCGTTTATTTCATCTATTTTCAAGATTTTTGCCATTCTGTGCAAATAAATATTGACTTTAGTTGAATAAATTCCTATAATGTTTCGGCACAGCGGGGCGTGGCGCA
>CAZNLA010000477.1:0-4384 GCA_964573385.1 uncultured bacterium | reverse complement strand
TTGCAAAACCCAATGTATTGCGAGCATCTTGCTCGCAAATATCCGAGCAGGATGCTAAGAATACTCTTTGTTACGTAGGTTTTGCGATTGCCTGAATATAATTATGCATTTTTACCTGACGGTATTATTTCACTTTCAGATTCGTCTGATACCTGCTTATCATTTACAGAATGTGGCTTTAATACTGGTAACTTTACAGTATCAAGCCGGACAATCATACCTACTGTGATATCATCACCGCTGCCTTTTGAAGTCGCTTCTGACAACCAAACCGGTAATTGATTTACAATTGTTTTGGAATCATACTGTCGTAAAAGTTGCAAAAAATCATAACCCACTTTATCAAAATCATTATCGTTGGAAAAACAGTTGGAATATCCATCAGTTGAAAGCATGATAATTGCCGGTGGATTTCCAGCTAACCGTTGCACCGACACGCGCGTTTCATTCCAAGCTTCTTTCAAACATAGGGACGTCGTAGCATTAGCTATCAGGCGGTCGTCAGACGTAAAAGGATGCCAGACCGTACCGTCATCTGCAACGCAGAGAATGTCGCCATCTCCCAATTGCAATAAAACAATAGCATCTGATATAACAATAGCCGCAAGCAGTGTTGCTCCATACGCTTTCAATGGATTATCAATGATAGATGTTACAGCTTTTTCGCCATCTTTATCGCGTAATCGCTGTAACTCATCTTCTGTAAAAGGGTGATTTGTTAAATGCTTGGTTACCTTATTTATCCATTCTTGAACTATCTTCCTGACCAGCCACGACTCTACAGCGGGTAATTTATCTTCTGTTTTTGATCGCTTGCTACTGAAATGTTTAGAAAGCATTTCAGTAGCTATTTCAACAGCTAACTGTGAGCCGATATCGCTTCGAAAACATTTATTACTGCCATGGCCATCAGATACAGCAACTGCAATCGGCGGACCGGTGGTATCTTTATGCGGCCACCATTTAATAGCGTCCTGATTTGGCTTTCCAGATCTTACATGTGATGCACCAATCATTGTATCCCCGATAGCAAACCACTTAGGGGTTTTAGGAGTGCTGATACTGTTTTTCCTCATTAAACTAAATAAATTATCAATATATTTTAAAAATCCCATTTGCTCTCTTCATTGTCAGGTATCGGCGGGGTTGGAATCTGTATCTGGTTGTTGTTATCCGATGCGTTTAAGTCAGTGCTCTTCGGATTTTAAACAGTGGATGTAACAACAGTAGATGCCCATCTGATACATTTAATTAAAGTTTCCGGATTATTAGCCTGTAACACTGGAATTTCAGGATTATTGATAAATTTTTCCAATACACTACGCTCAGCATCTTCACCGATAGCAATTGCTAATCGAACGGCTTTTTTACCCCATGGTTCAGACAACAACTTTTTAAGACCGCCGGCGAAATCATCTGTAGGCTGACCATCTGTTATAAGCAGCAACACCGGGGGAAGCGCACGCTTTGGCATTACTGAAAGGCTTAACTGCTCAGCGACCATGCTGCATGCTTTTCCCATATCAGTAACACCATCAGCAGAAATATCTGACCAAGTGAAAATAGCAACAGGTTGCGGTTGAGAAATATGCCATTGCGCGCCGTCGGAAAATGTAATAGCACGGACAAGCAATTGTGTCTCTGGATTTGATTCTGCTGCTTTCTTCATCTCAGGAATTACAACTTTTATAGCCTGGTTAAGAGACTGTATTTTCCCTTCAATAGCCATTGACCCAGAACAATCCAGCATGAAAATAAAATGTAAAGGACGACTTTCTACCGGTCCACCAGGACTTGGGATATTTTCCATTTGAATAACCTCCTTAAACTACATAACCTAAAACTGCATAAATTATACATGTATTTTCTATAATAATAAAGAGTTCAAACAAGAAATTAGCATTAAAATTTTCTACAATCACCATTTTATTATTTATGTAATAGTTAATGCAGATACAACAGTTCAGATTTTTCGTTATTATGAATAACAATTAATTTGGTTTAGTGTGTACGTGCCCATAGGAAAAACAACCATATAAGTATAAAGATAATTATAATTGCAATTACAAGTTGTTTCATCGCTTCTTTAAGCGTATCTTTATGAAATGCACCACCAGAACCTGTTCCCATATACCTGTCAGTAAATCTACATCCAACTATGGGTTTTATGATAAAATTAATAATATAGTATGCTATAAAGTATACAGGTATTGCTAAAATATAGTCTATAGGTTTTGGTGATCGTAGCAATTGCATTTATATGCCTCCATTTCCTGTATCATCTGAGATCTTGTTCTTTTGTAGTTCAGCTATTACTCCATACAACCATGAGTTATAACGAACAGATAGTGGAAAACAATTCTGCAACAGACCACCCCAAAATCCCACTTTCCCAATCACTCAAATCCTGAAACCATTGTTTTTGCCACATTTGTAAGGTTTTGCAATATCACTTAATCTTCATCAACACAGCGGAAGCCACCGCTGTCTACGTAGGTTAAGTCGGGCAGGTCGCTGTGGCGGTTTGCGCATCTTATGCTTATGGCGTAACTGCCCCAGGAGCCTCCACGCATTACTTTCATTTCGCCATCTTCCGGGCCCTGTGGGTTTTTGTTTGGCGAGGTTTTATAATAATCCGCGTCATACCAGTCGCGGCACCATTCCCAGGCGTTGCCGGGCATATCCTGCGCTCCGTATTGGCTTGCGCTTTGGGGGCATTTGCCGGCGATGGTGGTTTTATTTTCTTTGTCTTTTTTGCCTTCTTTTATCTGATATTTTGATCCGTAATTATTGCAATTATCATTTGCCCAGTCATTACCCCATGGATATATTCTGCCGTCGGTGCCACGGGCGGCTTTTTCCCATTGGGCCTCGGTTGGCAGTTTTGTATTTGCCCATTTGGCGTATTCTTCCGCGTCATACCAACTGACGTTAATAATCGGGTGGTTATCAGTTACCCATGGATATAATGTTGGCATCTTTTTATTTTTAGCGTTGCAGAATTTTTTGTATTGCGCGACGGTGACTTCATATTTGTATATCCAATACCCATTTAATTCAACTTCATGTTTTGGCCCTTCTGATGCAAACCAACTGGCTTTCCATTCTTTATTTTTCTCTATCATAGCAGTGATATCTTTATCATCAGTACCCATCATAAATTTCCCGGCTTTTACATATACCATTTCCGCGCCATCAACAGCGTTAATTTTTACCGGTATTTTAATTACTTCTTTTTCCGGGTTATTCACCTTACCCGTCATTTTTATTGTATCTTTTTCAACGGAAAATACTGTAAGTACGCATATAAACAGCATAAATATCATAAATGTAATTTTCATATCATTTCACCTTAATTTCCGGGTCAGGTTTGCCATCAATATATTTAATTTCAAGTCGTATAGTTGTCGGACTGGGAAGGCCGTTTATCATGCCGGGTCGATACTCTATCTTCCGCGCGATGTAAATGGCGTTATTATTTATAGTGTTGAATACCGTCGATTTAACCAGATTAACGGTTATTGCCTGCCCACTGGTACCTACCTGAACTTCCGCGATTACAGTGCAACTTTTGCCGGGTATTCTGCCTAACAAATTTTCTTCCTCAATAATTGAGGGTACTTTCCCTATTTTCGCCAATCCCGCAATCTCTGCCTTATAACTGACACCACCGCGACCAGACGACATTATTTTCCCGGTACCATCACCATTACCATTTGCCGGCGCATCAGAAAGATTACCACGACCACCCGGTAAAGGATTGCCACCGGGCATTAATTTTCCGCCGATATCATGCCCGAAGGCGATAAGCCCACCGGTGACAATACCGGCACCACCGCGGTCAGATATTCCACCGCCAACCAGGCCAACACCAGTACCCATAGTGGTGGTCAAACCAACGCCGTTGCCATTGCCATCACCACGTGAAACCCCGCCTATAGATATCTTACCACGGGGGTTTGAAGCAATCTGTTGTGCTGGCACATCATACCCGCCACCACGCCCATTACCGTTGCCATTATCATTTGAACTAACGACTATTTTCGCCTCACCGCGATACCCGGTGCCATTCCCGGATGAACTATTCGTCAATTTACCGACAGAGCCACCAGAACCTGTGGGGGCAACACCGCTGCCAATGCTGATACCTACCCCATTGCCACTGCCCGACCCATTACTACTTGAGTTAGCCCGTGGCGATATTTTGCCACGAAAGTTTGATGCAATTTGCATTGGCTTGTCAAAACCGGTACCACGTCCATTGCCATTTCCATTATCATTTGTGACTGTAGTTAATTTAGAATCACCACGATAACCGGTGCCATTTCCGCTTAAATTATTCGTGGATTTACCCACATATATCCCGGTGCCGGTGGGTGCAACT
>CAZNLA010000476.1:0-4390 GCA_964573385.1 uncultured bacterium | reverse complement strand
ATAAAAATATCCTGAAAATCATTGATTTTTAGGATCTATGGGATTACTGTGAATTTTTTTTAAAAAATACGATAATTTAATTATCACATGACTTTCGCTTGTTAATCAGTTGGATTTGGCGGATCGGTCGAATCAGTCGGATATTTGAACCAGTACCGCCTTACCTATCACTTTAAACCGGTTGACCCAATCTTTTCGGTATGGTAAAATTAACTGCATATTTACAACTATCTACATCCACCACTGTCATAATAGATAGGTAATCTGTATTAACTTCAAAGGAGTCATATTATGTATTTCACACGTCATTTGCTGGTATTATTTATGATGACGATTTTTATCACTATTGGGTTCGCGGATGGAGTTGTTTTGATTCCTGATGATGATATGGTGGTTATATCCAGTGCGGCATCACCACGGGTTGCATATGGTATAAGCCATCAAAAAGATAATTTGATGGTTGCCGTGGCAGTCGCGCCATTTGATGTCGCGGCAAAAGACCCTGGTATCAGCCTGCAGGTTGGTTTGACTGCTGATGCCACCATGACACTGACTGATAAAGATGCCAGTGTGCGAAAAAATGCTGATGGTCTGGTATATGAGTTTAAGGTGGCTGGTAAAAATCTGGCTAATTCTGCTGAAGCATGGGATAAATTATCCATGGCGATTGCTGTCACATGGAATGGTGGTCCATATGGCCAACCACGACAACGCGAGACTTTTTTACAGGGAAAATCTAAATCATCGCACAGTGGATTAGCAACACCAGAAAATTGGCAATTAGTAAATCTTGTTGAGTTTGAAAAAGCACTTGCCGACCGGCGACTGCAGATAGCATTTGATTTCACCCAACCAATGGAAGGGATTGCGACTATTGTCATTGATGACGAAAAAGGCAACCGTATTCGCAATTTAATTTCCGGTCAGATAATGGCTAAGGGTAAACAACGCATGATATGGGATGGTAAAAATGAAAGTGGAGTCACCATGCCCCCGGGTAAATATAACTGGCGTGCCATATCATTGCCCGGATTAAAACCAAATTATCAGTTCTCATTCTGTAATGGTCCCGGGTCTAACCATGGCACATTTCACGCGGCAGCATCAAACAGTAAATATATCTTCTTTGGCACCCCGGTGTCAGAGGGTGGTTATGAACTGGTACAGTTGGATATTGATGGGAAGATGGTGCACGGGTTCAACTCTCCCAATGGACATGGGTTGAGCAAGGTTGCGGTTACTGCTGATGAAAAATACCTGTATGCCGCTTATGACGGCAGTGGTTGGGGTGAACAGATAAACCGCAGCAAACCGGATTGGAAAGCTAATTATAAGATATCTCTGGTACGTTTTAATCTGGAAACCGGTAATGCTGTTAATTTTGGCCGGTCAACCATGTCGGACATCATAATATATACTGTTGGCCCCGGTTCACCGGATAAAACACCGGATACCAACGCGTTAGCAGGCATGACATTACTAAATGGCCGATTATATATGGCCAACAAGATAAAAAATGAAGTAATGGATATTGACCTGGAAACAGGGACAATTACCCGCACTTTCCCATTAGATAAACCTGTTGCTCTGGCATCATCAAAGGATGCGCTTTACGGAATTTCTGATAAAAAATTAGTACAGATTGACCCGGTGAATGGTGAAATAAACAAAGAGATAGCCACACCGGAAGGAAAACCTGCCGGTTTAACGCTGGATGCTGATGGCAGGTTCTACGTCAGCGATGGTTATGCCCATGTGGTACGCGTTATTTCTGCCGATGGGAAAGCAATCAGCAATATCGGTAAAATAGGCGGCATCACCTATGGTTCGTTTGAACAAAGGTTAAAAACCGGCGGATTTGGTGAAACATTTGTTGAAGACCTTATAACTGCCGGCCCATATGACCCACTGCGTATGCATAATCCCGCCGGATTAACTGTCTCACCAGATGGCAAATTATGGGTTACTGAAAACGGTCGTTGGACACCAAAACGATTGGCATCTTATGATGTTAAAACCGGTCAGATGTGGAAAGAGTTTTTTGGTCCTACGGCCTATGGCGCGGATGGGTGCGCGTTTGACCCGGCGGATTCCACCCGTTGGATTGGTCAGGATACATTATTTAAGCTGGATTTCAAAACCAAAACCACAAAACCTATCTCTATCCTGGGTGGCGAAACCGGACGAAGTTATCGTTTCTGGCGTCAGGACGGACGTACTTTTATTATATCTGTTGGCAAGGCAACATACATTCAGGAATTACTGCCAAATAATTCGCTAAAACTATTGGCAATGCTTAGCTCGGGACATCAATTCTGTTATTTTAACAATTGGAACCCACCCGCGGCCTTTACCACCGCTTTTAATCGTGATTATCCTGATAAAAAATATGTTCCCGGTGTATATGGGTCGCCGGCACATGGTTTTGGCATGATTTGGGTAGACAAAGATGGTGACCAAAAAATGTCAGCGGAAGAGATTGAGTTCTCCACCCTTGCCGATAACTTTGCCGGTAGCGGTTGGGGACATGATTTTTATGATCTAACACTGCGGGTTCCGGCATCTTATAAAGGTAAGTCAGTAATGGTTACCATGAAACCAGAGGGGTGGTGGCCGGGTGGCGCACCAAAATACCCCGCTATCAACGATGCTGTTAAAGCAGGAATTCCAATTGAAGGACCCGGAGGCAACGTTGAAAGCACTGTCGACCGGTTTGGCAATATGATAGTAAACAGCGACCCGGTAATGCGTTCATTCCGCCCGGATGGAACGTTGTTATGGTCATACCCCAACAAATGGTCAAATGTTCACGGTTCACATGCTGCCCCATTGCCCACCGCGGGTGAATTGCAGGGAGTACTATTTTATACCGGTGTTGCGCCATTGGATGATAAAACCGATATCATCGCCATGAATGGTAACCACGGACGCGAATTTTTTATCACCAGTGATGGTTTATATGTTGACGAAATGTTCCCGGATTGTCGTTTAATGACTAACCCGCAGGCGGGTGGAGTTGGCATTTTGGGTGGTGAATGTTTTGGCGGTACTTTTGGAAAATCACTGACAGATGGAAATTATTATTTCCAGGGTGGCGGTATTGAATATCGCATTTACCGCATTGATGGTATGCGGGATATAGTGCGCAGCAATGGCGGATTTACCGTTTCGCCGGAACAGGCAATCGCCGCGGAAAGAAATCAATCACGGGTTATAGCAGAAAAAGCACAACCATGTATAACAACAATTCCATTCGTTAAAACAGCACCAGTTATTGATGGTAAAAGCAATGACTGGACCGGCGACTCGACAGCACAATGGAACAGGGGCAACCAGTTCCCGGTAACCGTGCGGGTAAGCCATGACGATAAAAATCTATACCTTTTATATACCGTTAAAGACGCGTCACCATGGGTTAACAATGGCAAAGACTGGCAAATGCTGTTTAAAACCGGTGACAGCATCGACCTGCAATTAGGGATCGACGCAAAAGCTAATCCAAAACGGACCGGACCGGTTGCCGGTGATTTGCGGTTATTAATTGCGCCTTTCCAAAAAGAAAATATTGCGGTTTTATATCGCCATCGCCTGAAAGGTGCAACAGACAGTGTGGTGTTCCAATGCCCATGGAGAAACGAAAAAGTTGATTCAGTAAAGAAACTTGATACCGCACAGATTGTAATTGCCCGCAGTGGCGATTCATACAATGTGGAAGCGGCAATACCATTAAGCGAACTGGGGTTGGACGCTGGCAGTTTTGGCAAAAAGTTGCGTGGTGATTTTGGCATCATTTATGGCGATGCGGATGGAACCACAAACATCTACAGAAATTACTGGTCAAATCTGGCTACCGCGTTAATAAATGATGTCCCGGGTGAAATAATGCTGACACCTAATATGTGGGGTGATATAACTGTGGAGGTTGCACAATGAGAAATAGTTTAATAATCTCGCTGTCATTAATGATGTCAGTGTTACAGATATCTGCCGATACTATCCACTGTGCGGGGATACTTGGTAACTCGGGTGAACAGGGAACTTCACTTGTTCGCTATGGCGGAATCGCCGCCGCCGGCAGTTTTAACACCACCGGTGCCAGTGGCATTGGTGTAGTTGTCGACCGTTATGGTTCTATTTGGGATCGCGCCGGAGTAGGTTTTTTAAATCGGTATGCGATTGACGGCCGATTATTGGGAACATACAAAATTCCCGGTGGCGCAGGTAATCGGGCAATCGACGCGATAGCTATTGCCGGGGATGCGGTAATGCTGAGATTAGGAAATGGATTATACACCATACCTGTTGACGCGCCAAATGGAACTGAAGCAAAAGATTTGAAAATAGCAGCGGATATGATGTCATTGTCATCAAAAGATGGCTGGGTGATAGC
>CAZNLA010000475.1:0-4396 GCA_964573385.1 uncultured bacterium | reverse complement strand
ATTCTTATTATTGTAATTTTATCGTAAATATATGGGGTTTACCGAATACTTACAGATAAAAATCATGTAATTATCCATTAACTTATCTGCTATACAATAACAGGCATAAATCGAGTATAATTAATCCGATACACTGTCATCTGTTTATAAAAAATGAGATAAAAAATGAAAGAAAATAATTTATTGCCAAAGCCGGTATCAAATACCCTGTCTACCATATCTGTGGTCGCTTTACCGCGTGACACTAACCATTATGGCGTTGTTTATGGTGGTACTGTAATGGGTTTGGTTGACCAGGCGGCATATTGCGCCGCTATTCGTCATGCGCGGTGCGCGGTGGTTACTGTTTGTGTTGAGGAATTATCACTGTTAAGGGCTATTCATATTGGTGATGTTATAACAGTGAAAGCATCTGTTAATTATGTCGGCAATACATCAATGATTGTTGGCGTCCGTATTGAAACAGAAAAAATGGTTACAGGTGAGATAGAACATGTTGGTTCGGCATATATTACCATGGTGGCGATTGATGAAAATGGCAAGCCAACTGTAATACCGAAACTTATATTAGAAAATGATACCGATAAACGCAGATTTGAAGAAGCTAAAGAACGTAAATCAAAACAGTTAAAACGATGTAATAAATACGAGGCAGAATGCAGTGAGTGAAGTAGAAGAAGATAACCCCTGTGATGGTTGTACTGCCTGTGCCATGCGATGTACCGCCGGTATAAAAATGAATGAATTAGAGTTTTGGCGGATAATTGATGAATTGCGCAGTGCCGACAGAACATTTATTCTGCGGGTATTACATGAAGATAAAAAATTGCATTGGTTTGAAGAGATTTATTACAACGCCTGCCCATTTATCGATTCTCACACCATGTTGTGCAGCATATACATTGCCAGGCCATTAATTTGCCGCGTTTTCGGTAGAGTTCAGCAACTGCCATGTCCCACCGGTGTGGCACCACAGGATATGGATATGCACCGCGCGTTTGATATTTACCGTATGATGCCACGAAAAACATTCACCGAATGGATGGCAGAAAATGAGTTTTTTAACTATGAAGATTTGTTGGGTAAAGGCGAAATAAAAAGAATAGAGATATAAAAAAAATCAATGGCTAACCGTAACAAATTAGACGAGTTTTCGGCGTTTAAGAGTGATTGATGCCTTGTAAAGGCATTTTAATGAGTAACCCCAGGTGCAAGCCTGGGGTTAAATGCAACTGTTGACTGCGCCTCGGAGAGGTGCTTTTATGATGTTATTTATTACAACAACTACCTTTTAAACCGGATTTTTGTAATATCACCATCATCGGACACCAGTTTGTCAGGCCGGATTGCAACAGGTTAAGGCCAATGAAGGCGGTGAAGTATAACCAATTTTTACTTACGTAAACAGTTAATAATACGCTTGCCAGCAATAATATTCCAGCAATCAGACGTAATGCGCGTTCTACAGTCATGATAATTGTCTCCCTTATTTTATTTTGTTAATGCTGGCAAATCACCTAATGCCAGATGGTATTGAATATATGCAATCTGCTGGTCAAATTCTGCCAGTTCGTATTGCATATTGGCGTTAGTCAGTGCTGTTTGTGCGCTCATTACATCTATAATCGGCAATATCTGATTTTTGTAACTTGCTTCGGCTACTCTGTAACCTTCAGTCGCAGCATTTTTTGCCTGTGTCATCGCCTGGACTTTTTTCTCTGCAGATTGAATACTTAATATTGCATTTGAAATCTGCATTTGAATACCTTGTTTCAGTGTTTGCTCGCGGATATTAAGTTCTTCACGTTGAGACTTTACTTCAGCTAATTGTGCCTTATTCAAACCGCCGTCGGATAATGATTGACGCAACATGAAAGCGATAGACCAGTTGCCAAACTCCGGATTTAGTGAAGTGCGTTTAATGTCGTATTGAGCATGCACACCAATTTGCGGTTTTTTACCTGCAGATATAATATTTTTCTGCGAATCTGTAGCCTGCATATAGGCATGTAACTGTTTAACTTCCGGACGCAGTTCCATAGCAGTTTTTATTGCTACCGATAATTCCGCTGGAGCAGATAGGATATTACTTTTTTCAGTCGTTACCGCAATATCAGCATCATATGGATAATTCATGATTCTTTTCAAATTATTCAGTGCCTGATGGTAACCATTTTCAGCCTGAATTAATCCTGCCTGGGCACTTGCAAGTTCTGATGTCGGTCGTAAAACATCCAGTTTTGCTACGATTCCCTGTTCGTACAATCCGGTGGATATCCTTACCGCTTCCAGTAATGTCAATGCCTGTTTTTGCATGACATCATTGATTCTTTTTGCACTCTGAACCTGGAAATAGGCGGTTACTGCTTCAGCAATTATTTCCTGTTTTGTTCTTTCGTACCCCTGCCATGACGCATCAACACCTTTACGGGACGCAATAATCATATTTTTAATCATTCCCCCGGTGTAAATTGGCCAGTCCATAGATACGTTTGCCCACGGGTTTTCCGTTTTGCCAAATACCAGCGAACCCATAGGAGCAACAGTGAATGACGGGGCTTCTGATAATTGCATGTATCCGGCTTCCCCCTGAACTTTAACGTTTTGTGCCGAACGTGCTTCATCTACCTTCTTTTCCGCGGTTGTCACCGATTGTCGCGCGGCTTTTATGGTGGTGTTTTCCGCCAGAGTGCGGGTTATTACCCCCTGCAGGTCAAAAGTGACAACTAAGTTTTTTTTGTTTTGATCATCAGCAGCAATTGAAAAAATTGATGTTAATATGAACAATGTAATTATCTTAAATGTAATTTGCTTCATATTTTTTCTCCGGTTTCAGAAATGGTGTGGGGCAACACCATGGTTGGGACGGTGCCGTATCGCAGTACCTGGGTAATGGTCGGCGGCAAAATGTCGATATCAAGAAACTTTTTATATGTAGCGGTTAATATTATCAAATCGGCGTTTATTTCTATGGCTGTTGTTAATATTTGCTCCGCCGGTTTGCCGGTTTTTTCAATATGTTTTACCAGTGTTCCATTAATATAATCCGGTATTTTAATATCAGTAACATGGTTTTCTTTAATGTGAACAGTAACTATTTCTGTATTAAATATTGAAGCGATATTTAACGCCGCGGTAAATGTTGTATCGTCATTTATGGCACTGTTAACCGGGACCAGAATGGTTTTTATTTCCGGGTTAATTGTGGACGAATCCAATATATTTCTGACTACCAATACCGGTGCTTTTGCGTTATGTATTATAGATTCTGCTACTGACCCCAACATCCAATGCTGTAAACCGCGCCGGCCATGGGTTCCCATAATAATCAGATCCGCGAATTTACATTGTTCGTGGATTATCTGTGCCGGGTCTCCCTCTTTAACGCGGATATCCCAGTCTACAGTATGGCCCAACAGGTTGTTAATGAAAGTGACCACATCATTAAAAACCTGCTTTTCCGCATTGGCTGCCTGTAATGCCAGGTCATCTATCTGTTCAAGGGTAAAAGATGGTGGTGCGTCAAATGTTCTGCAATGCAATACTGTAACATCTGCTTTTGTCTGTTTTTGCCAGTATTCCGCCCATTTTAATGCCGCACCGGAATGTTGCGAAAAATCAATTGGTACAACTATCTTTTTTATGTCTTTTAATATCATTTTATTATCCTTCTTCAACTTCGCTATCTGAAGTATATTCTTCCGGCGAATCTAATTTGGTGTTGCGGTTAAGCAGATAGTAAATGACCGGCACCGCCACCGGGGTAAGAATAACCGCGGCCAGTTCACCGGCCATTAATGCCAGTGCCATCCCCTGGAAAATAGGGTCAAACAAAATAACAACACCGGCGACAACCACCGCCAGGGCGGTTAAGACGATAGGTCGGAATCGCGTTGCGCCGGCATCAATACAGGCATCAATCAGCGACAATCCCTCACGACGTCTTAACTCCACGTAGTCAATAAGTATAATTGAGTTACGTACAACAATACCTGCACCGGCAATGAACCCAATCATTGATGTGGCGGTGAAAAATGCCCCCATTGCCCAATGCGCCAGAATTATGCCTATCATTGAAAGCGGGATAACCGCCATGATGGCTATCGGGGTTTTAAATGATGAGAACCACCCGGTAACCAGAGCGTAAATAAGCATCAATACGATGGCAAACGCAATGCCCAGGTCGCGGAAAACTTCATAGGTTATCTGCCACTCACCATCCCATTTCATGCTGAATTTCTCTGTTGAAAATGGCTGGTCAATCCAATATTGTTTCAGTTTGTAACCTTCCGGTATCCCCAAATTCATCATTGCCTTTTGGGTATCAAGTATCTTATAAACCGGGCTTTCCACACGTCCGGCAATGTCACTGGTTACATATACCACCGGTTTAAGG
>CAZNLA010000474.1:0-4422 GCA_964573385.1 uncultured bacterium | reverse complement strand
CGGCGGAATTGGGTGGCGACCGGCCATTTATATTGACCGTGGTATTAACCCTGGTTATCGCGGTATTATTCACCACCATCGGCGGGCTAGGCGCGGTTATTATGGTGGCAAGCATAGTTATTCCAATCTTATTATCACTTGGTTTGCGTCCGTTGTATGTCGGTTGTGTTTTCTTATTGGCAATGTCACTTGGCGGGGCGTTTAATCTGTCAAACTGGCAATTTTATATGACAGAATTGGGGATGACGCAGAGTTTGATATTCAACTTTGCCGCGCCATTTGCCGGAATGATGTTATTAATGGTTATCGCTTTCCTGGTAATTGAAGGAAAACGAATGAGCAAAGCTAATTTTAAAGCCGAAATCAGTATGGATGATGACCACCCGAAACCGCCGGCAATCGCATTGCTTACCCCAATTATTCCGCTGATACCTATTATTCTGTCGTATATAATCCCCAAGATTCGTGGTGAACAACCATATGACTTTCCGGTTATTGCGGCACTGTTAATGGGGATAGTTTATGGCGCTATTACCGCAGTGCCGTGGCATAAAAACTCGGTACAGTTGTTAACAAAATGCGCTTTTGATGGTGTAACTGCCGTCGGTCCCGCAGTAATTCTTATGATAGGCATCGGCATGGTACTGAAGGCGACTATGAATCCGGATGTTACCCAATATATAACCCCGTATGTCCAGTCAATATTACCGACAGGTGTTGGGTTCGGCGATAAAATGCATTATGTCATATTATTTACCGTGCTTGCCCCACTTGCGCTATATCGCGGCCCGCTTAATTTGTATGGTATGGGTGCGCCGTTGATGGGCATTTTAAAACCGTTGTTGCCTGCCGGCGCAATTATGGGCGCGTTTATGTCGGTAGGCATGATACAGGGCGTGTGTGACCCCACCAATACCCACAATGTATGGGTAGCAAATTATACCAATACCGATGTTCAGGATATTTTAAAACGCACTATTCCATACATGTGGATTTTGGCAATATTTGGGCTTATCATGTCTGCCATCGCGTTTTTCTGGTAATTTTTACAGCGGGGTGTTGTTTATGTTAAATCGTATTGTGTTGTTGTATTTGTTGTTGGTTATGGTTAATAATATCTTTGCTACTGATGCCATTGACACCGCGTTGTCTGCGGTTGGCATGACCCGTGATGGCTTTCGGGTGGATACTGAAGCGGTTATGAGTCGGGGTAATACTGCGTTTAAATTGCAGATGTTTGAGCAATGGTTTAAGCATCCGTTGCGGATACCATTTTTTGAAAGATTTTTACGGGAACAGATATTGAATGCAAAAGGATTGCCACAACCGTTATTTGCCACATCATCTGTAATGCTGGGTACCACAACATGGCGCAGTTTAAATCAACCAACTCCACTGGAAAAATATGCTGCTTTGGCCACAAAACCGGATGCCCTGAAAACAGCAATTTTAGCTGTAGATAGCAAGGCGAAGGTATCATCTACTAAAAATATCCCTCCAAATGTGCAAAAACTTGCTGCCGAACTGTTATTCGTTACTGCCGATGCCTTAAAATGGCGCGAAAAGGCAATGCGCAAAATATCAGCAGATGACAGAAAATGGCTATATACCCGCTTAATTGACCCGCTTATCCACCCCGAGGATAAGACCGGAAGCAAATATGAAAGAGATGAGTCTGACCAGATAGGCGATAATCTGAAGGAGATTGATAATCTGGCAAATGTCGATTTATCGCTGTTATTCGCCGGTAATGATGATATGATGACAATGGTGCAGGCAGTAACAGATGAATTGGCTAAATCAGCGGTGAAAGAACAATTCAACTTCACCTGTAAGACAAAATTAGGGGTAATCAGTATTTCTGGCAGTGGGAATGACAACTATACCGCTAAAATGCATAATCTGTTGATTTTTGACACCGGTGGTGATGATAATTATCTGGCGGGTGGTGCAACCGGCGGCGCGGAATATCCGATTGGCATAATTATTGATGGTGGTGGCAATGATATTTACCAGGCCGCCAGCACGGCACCATCATTTGGCGCCGGGGTGATGGGATGGGGAATATTGGCAGACCTGGGTGGAAAAGATAAATATTTAACAAAAGGTTGTTACAGTCAGGGGTGCGGCATTGCCGGCATTGGTTATTTAGCCGATTATGGCGATACCGACGATACCTATAATGCCATGGGTGGCGCGCAGGGATATGGATATTTCGGTATAGGTATTTTGGCGGATACCGGCGGGGCAGATACGTATGACACCTATATAAATGGCCAGGGATGCGGACGTACCATGGGTGTAGGGTTGCTGGTTGATATGGCAGGTAATGACAAATATACCGCCAATGATACTGATATTATTTATCCCAGTGCGCAAAGCAAAACCCATAATTCCAGCATGTGCCAGGGGGCAGGAACCGGAGAACGTCGCGATTATCTGGATGGACATTCCGTCGCCGGTGGTATTGGTATGCTGTTGGATGGCGCGGGTAATGACACCTATTTTGGCGGGGTATTCAGCCAGGCAGTGGGTTATTGGTATGGCATAGGCATTTTGGATGACCGCGAAGGAAATGATAATTACCGCAGTGTGTGGTATGGCCAATCCGCAACCGCGCATTTTGCAGTGAGTTATCTGTTGGATGGCGCGGGTAACGACCATTACACCTCAACAAACTGTGTTAACGCAGGTGCGGCACACGATTTTTCTGTCAGTTTATTTGTCGAGGAATCCGGTGATGACCTGTATGAAGGCGCGAGCAATGTCGGGCAGTCACTTAATAACAGTGTCGCGTTATTTATAGATAAAAGCGGAAATGATATTTATCGCGGTGGGTCATTTGGCCAGTCGATAATTTCCAACCCAACCGGGATACGTACAGAAATACCAACAACCGCACTATTTATTGACCTCGATGGCACCGATACATACCCCAACCAAAATTACGGCAATAACCGCACCTGGACCCAACAAAATAAAACCCCAATACCAATATTGCGTGGCGCAGGGGTTGATATGGATAAGGGAGTTGCTGGTTGGGATTAAATTATTCACTTAATAATGGTCGCTTCAACAGGCTCAGCGACCGGTCACTGAGCCTGTCGAAGTGACCATTTTTAAACTGATTTCTCTTTGAAAGCGAAAATATTTAAATAAATATGGTAATTTAATAATGGGGGAAGATGGAATGAATCGAATAATAGGAACTTTATGCCTGCTGTTGATAACAGTATTTAATGGTTGGTGCGCGGGCAAGGGGATAATGCCAAATAAAACTGCTCTTATCCCATTGCGTGAAACCACCGAGTGGCTTGGTGGTTCCATTGTAAATTTTAATGTCGTGTCAAACCGCATTTCATTAAAAACCGCAACAGGTGTTGGCGTTGTATTAACATTAAACAGCACCAAAGCAGTTATTGGCAAACAGGAGATAATGCTGGATGATAAGGTTATTGAAAAAGATGGTAATACATTTGTGCCGTCAAGGTTTTTTGAAAAAGCATTTAACGCAAAGATTGAATGGATAGAGAAGACACAACAGGTAATTATTACACACCCAACAAAAAAGAAAACGATGACATTTATAATTGCCGGTACGCCAACAACATCCGCGCCAACAGCAAAACCAGAAAAAGCTTCTGATGATATTATATTGGGTGCAGGTTTTGGTATACCATATGGTGGCATTGGTGGTAATGCGGAATACCACTTTAACGATAAAAGCGCGGCATTTGTCGGTGTTGGCATACAAACATTTGGTTTGGGATGGTCTGTTGGCGGACGTTATTATCTTAAATCAGATTATCTTAAAATAGGGCAGTATCGGTTATCCGCAGGTGTCGGGTCAGATGATCATTATTGGTATAATGACTCCACATCAGATGCAACACCATTTATTGGGTTTGGCTGGGGACCGGGTAAATCAACTGATTATCAGGGATTTGATGTGGATTTATTAGGTTCTGCTACCGGTGTAACACTGTCATGCGGGTATCATTTCTGATTTTTTTCCGGTAAATCATGGGTTATCATGCAGAATTTATTACAGGACTTTCGGTAATCGGTCGGGTCTGTCGGATCTGACCGATTTTTTTTTAAAAGGGTGAAATTTTTTATGAAAGTCCTGTTAAATTATGTTGTTTAATACTTCATTTCCCTGCTTACTTATTTAATTCCATACCAGTTATTAGCATGAAATTTTAGAATTCAATTATTATTTTTTAAAAAAGTCTAAAATTGATTACTTATTTGTCATTAAGCTATTGACACCCTACTATACTTACATATAATCTTTCTATCAATCAGGCGCATCTTTGTAAACAATTCTGATTGATTTACAAAACTCCCCATTGCGTCAATTTAAAAAAGGAGCAAAAGATGCTTCATGAACCCGCGTCAGAGCCTTTAGGCAAAGATTAT
>CAZNLA010000473.1:0-4423 GCA_964573385.1 uncultured bacterium | reverse complement strand
AAATATTTTTAATTTTTTAAATTTTACTTAAACTGACGAGTCTGAATAGTTACATAGTTTTGTTGAGAAAATTAATTTGTTATTAATGACACTACTCCGCTATCATTAATAATGGGCAATCACAAAGGATTGCCCATTCGAACATAAAAACGATAATTATTGAGTTCGATATCCAAACATTAAGTTACTGACAGCGAATTCAATTGTCATATTGGAGTTTGCCTGTTGTTTTGTTGACACAATTAACTTTGCCGGTGCCATTGGGTTACCTGTTGGCAATGCACCTTTTGTTGTGCCATTCATGGTGATGGTCATACTGGTGCTTTGTGTTAAAACCAGTTGTTGTACCGTGGATGATTGTTGTACGATAATGGTGAAGGGTACCAATTTTGTCATAAATGTTGGCTGTGGCGCATTATAAAATAGTGCCGGGGTTAATAAGTCAACACCATTAAAAGTTAAATGATTTAATGAATCGGCGGCACCACCGGAGACAATATTTAGAGTTGCAATAGTGTTGTTTCCGCTATCAGCTATCGATACTATCATATTAGCGGCAACATATTTCTGACCGATATTTTTGCAATAGATATACCCGCTTAATGCCCACGCGTTAATACCTACCGGGGCATATAATGGTCGTGAAATAGTTAAGTCATTCTTGGGGTCACCATTCTGATAACTTTTTTGCAGGATATTTATAGCTTTATTGGTATTGCCGGCAACAAGCGTCATTTGGGAAATTGGCACCGTTCCTGTACCGGAAACGGTATTGAAAGTATCAATTCCAACGCGGGTCCATGCACCGGTAGTGCCTACGGGGACTGAACCGATAGCAAGAAGATTTAAATCAGCCATTAAATCGGTATCTGCTGATACCCATGTTACCTGTAATGATTTTCCAACACCAACATGGCCATCCAGGTATGATGCAACTGCATTGCTGCTATGGCGGTAATCAACATCGGTATCTAACCGCAATATTCTATCCTTACCATTGCCGGGCATATCTGCTGTCACTATCATTGTCGTTGGATCCGGAAATGTACCCAGACTGTTGCCCGCACCGGTGGAATCAACCAGTGCGTCATGGTAACCATACCCGATAGGAAGGTTTCTGCCGGCGGTAGGACAAACCAATACCCCCTGGTCAACTTTTATATCTGTCCAAACGGATGATGTACCCGGTAATGTTTCTTCGTGGTCCTGTGCAAACATTTGAACTGAAGCGACAATCTGTCGCTGATTACTGGAACAGGTAGTCTGCCGTGCTTTTTCCCGTGCTCGTGCGAATACCGGGAACAGAATTGCGGCTAGGATAGCAATAATCGCTATCACGACTAACAATTCGATAAGGGTGAAACCCCGGGAGTTAACAGTTTGTTTCATATATGGCTCCTGATTAAAGATAATATAAATCCGTGAAGATATTGCTAAACGGATATACCTGTATGTTATTATACTTTCTGTTGTGCTGATAGTCAATAGATTTATAGAGAAATACCATTATTATAAATCATATAATAATATTATTATTAATGATAATTAATAAGTAAAAGTAACAGATTATTACGATTACAGGTTTACATTTTGCGCGAATAGTGACAGGTTTCCGCCACTTATATCAAAATCCGACCGGAATAACCGAAATTTGTATTATTGATTTAAAGACCTGTGAATAAATATGACGTTTTTATAACCGTGCTATTAAATCAATAACTTTTGCTTTTATCTCTTCACGTATTGGGCGTATAGTTTCTATCCCCTGACCGGCAGGGTCAGATAATCCCCAGTCTTCGTCTATTTTCATACCCAGGTATAGCGGGCAGCTTTCCTGCACACCGCAACCCATTGTTATTATTCGGTCAGATGCCGCGACTAATTCCGGTGATGCTAATTTTGGGGTATGGTTGGTCATATCAATGCCAATTTCCCGCATTGCTTCAACAACCATGGGATTAACCCGGTCAGTTGGTTTGGTACCGGTGGAGATAGCATGCCAATCTGCCGGGGATAAAGCGTTAAAGAATGCTTCTGCCATTTGGCTTCTGCCGGCATTATGCACACATACAAACATTATTTGCATTTTTCAACCTCACTTTTTTTATTTTTGACATGATTGACATGATTTTTAATAATATTGATTTCCCAATATCTCGCATCATAATTGGAAAATATCTGGTCGTAGAGTCGCATGGCCATGCGACTACAGGGTAAAACAAACACAACATATTATATAATTTCATCATGTAAATCATGTTAATCATGTCGAAAAAACTATTCCGCCGTGAAAAACTTGCGTTTTGCCCACAGGGATATATAAACTAATCCAATCAAAGCAGGCACTTCTATTAATGGTCCAACCACTGCTGCCAATGCCTGTCCGGATGCAATACCGAATATTCCAACCGCGACTGCTATTGCTAATTCAAAATTATTTCCGGCAGCAGTAAATGCTACAGATGCTGCGTCTTCATATTTATACCCCATGCCACGGGTTACTACAAATGAAATGCCCCACATCAGAATAAAATAGACTATTAATGGTAATGATATCCGAACCACGTCCATTGGGAGGCTAACAATTTTTTCTCCCTGCATGGAAAACATCAATACGATTGTATACAATAATCCTATTAAGGCGGTTGGTCCAAGTTTTGGCATTAACACGTTATCATACCATTCGGTGCCGTGTTTTTTTACTAAAATGACACGGGTAAGATAACCTGCCAGCAGTGGTATGCCCAGGAATATCAATACACTTTTCGCTATCTGCCACATTGATATCTGCACTGCCATCGATTCGCCACCAAACCAACGCGGTATTATAGCCAAAAACAGGTATCCAAGTAATGAATACATGAATATTTGAAAGACAGAATTAAGTGCCACTAAAATGGCGGCAATTTCGCTACTGCCTTTTGCCAGCATGTTCCAAACTAAAACCATTGCTATACATCGCGCCAAACCTACTAATATCAATCCGGTGCGATATTCCGGCATATCCGGTAAAAACAACCATGCCAATGCAAACATCAGGATAGGACCTATAATCCAGTTAAATACAATTGAAATGGTGAATAATTTTCCGTGTCCGGCAAATTTATGCAATGATTCGTATTTTACTTTCGCCAATACCGGGTACATCATCCATATTAATCCGATAGCGATGGGTAATGATACATCGGCAACCTTAACAGTATCTAGCGCGGGACCAATATTGGGGAATAATTGTCCCAATGTAACCCCAATTCCCATTGCCAAAAAAATCCAAATTGGCAAATACCTGTCTAACCACGATAATTTTTTTACAATACTTTCTGTCATTTGTACCCCCTTTTTTATATGCTTATATGCGCAGCAGCGCATATATTTAGTCTTAAAAAATTACTCCCCACAAGAAACCGCACCACCCGCAGGACGGGTAGAACGTTGACGCAGGCGTGTCAACGCAATTGTTACTTCATCGCTTTCATCCCAAACTTCGCGTAACGCCTTTAATGCGGCATGCCATGATGCGGGTAATTCCGGTGATATGTGATAATGCATCCATTGCCCCTCACGCCAGTCGTTCACAAGTCCGGCATTTTTTAACACTGCCAAATGGCGAGATATTTTATATTGTGGTTCTTCCAGTGCATCCACAATTTCACACACGCATAATTCGCGCTCCAGCAATAGTCGCACTATGCGTATACGTGTCGCGTCAGACAATGCCTGGTGAATTTGTATGGTATTTTTTGATATATGCGCCATTTCGCATATATTATACCGAAGGTAAATTGTTACTGTCAAATTTATAAATTTCCAAATAATCTCTTCTTTTAACTGATTTAATTTGTTACTATTTACACAGCAATTTTGCAAAGGGGATAGCAATGCGAAAAGTTTGTATAGCGTTTTTGATGATATTCATCAGTTTAGTTGTTTATGGGCAGGATATGCCGTTTGTTAATCCAATATTTTCTGACAATATGGTGATTCAACGTGGTGTAAAAGTGCCGGTATGGGGTTGGGCTACCCCGCATGAATTGGTTAAAGTTAATATGTATGGCCGTAACGCGTTAGTACGTGCCGACGCCAAAGGAAAGTGGATGGCGAAAATAGGGCCATTCAGCGCAGGTGGACCTTTTATTATGCGCGTTGAATCACCACCACAGACGGCGGTAATGAATGAAATAACAGAATGCAGTGCTGAAACAGGCATGTGCAAAGTACCACCAGTAAAGGTAATTGGTAGTGATAAAAAAGCGATTTTTAACAATGTGATGGTAGGAGATGTATGGATTTGTGGTGGACAGTCGAATATGGAAATGGGCATTGGCGCAATAAAAGCACCTAAAGATGTGGCATCTGCAGACAATGAAAATATCCGATTTTTCACAGTACCAAAAGGTGTAAAGTTTGAACCACAACAGATAGT
>CAZNLA010000472.1:0-4426 GCA_964573385.1 uncultured bacterium | reverse complement strand
TTTCCTCACCGTTACCTTCATTTAATTTCGATTTTCAACCTTTTTTTTGTGGTTTAACATCTCTTTGCAACAATGTCTCTATCTTATCGAAAAATGTTTGAGAACCGCAAGGACGACCGGTATGGGTTTGCTGGCGTAGATAGCAGTTATCATGGTTACAGGCACAGTGCTTAAAATCCCGTCGAGATCCTCTGGCGTAAAGTAAATATCTTGACGTCGATTTCCTCTCTGTGTGACATGATGAGACATACCTGGACCTATAATACGCGCAAGTCTTGCCATATTGAAAAAATAATATTTGCCTAAGATTAAGTTGTCAATAGGTATACCCCTAAATTTTTATTGAGTAGCATGTCACCGAATTACCAAATTTTACTTTAAATGTTTTCCTCGAATGCGCTGACCGACTGCTTTTATATCATTGTCCGATTGACTATCTAAATGTAGCGTAAATTGATCAAGGCGGTTGCGTTTACGTACAGGGTCGGTGACGACTTCTGCATAACGATCAACTGCTGATTCGATGATACCGCAGAGTGCAGCTTTAACCTTCGAATGACGACAATAACATGTTAAGTTCTCTAACCGTGTGGCAATCTCCAGAGACTCGGCTATTTGCGGGTGTGTTAATACATCTTGAATAGCAGATTGAATTTCCTGAAATGACTTAATATCGATATCTGTTGCTGGTACAGCAATCGTCACTTTTACCGAGGGTAATATGACAGGCATGATGCGACTGTTTGACATAAAATCGCCATATTGCGGTAACAATGCTGGTGGGATAGGATCAATAGACAATACTGCTTGAGTTAAGATATCATAAAGTATATCGAGTTGTTCACGAGTTTGATACTGTATCATGGGAGAATTCTTTATAGCTTTTATTTTTCCGGCAATGTCACGTGCTAACACAGCAGCAGACTTCGGAACAATCCTGGCAGCGTCTGGATGACATTTGAGTGCCCGAATCATGTGAGCACCAGTCCGTTCATATTCGCCTGGTTCCGGAAATGTGCGCGTTTTTAGATCCATACTGCCTTTCGAATATGGTTTACCATACGGGTCACGCCATCCTCCTTCTGGTGCAGGGATCGTTTGAATAGCCTGTTGTTGTAAGATTTGAAGTGCTTTTTCATCTTCGTTATTCAATGAATACATCGTCGCAATACCCATGCGAAGCGATATCATAGTATATTGATTATCAGCAATCAAGCAAGCATTTGCATCGATGTTCACCAGTTGATCAATTAATTTCGTCGCTTCAGCTATAGCGTTTGGTACTTCATTTATCGGACGGACACCTTTTGATTTTGACATACGTATACCAAACCAAAGGAATTGAGTATCGGCATTACCAGTCATACCTCGTCCTACTGCACGCCACAGATTGAAAGCCATCCAATATACCAATGGTTGACGAGTTGCTGGGTCAAGTGGTTCAAGAGCTTTTACCAGAGATTTCCCTTCGGTAAGTGCCGCTTTGGGATCGCTATCAAGCAGACCGCTCCATGCATCTAATCGGGACGCAAGAGGGAGTTTTTTGTCCCGGCAAGCATCTTTGAACTTTTCAGCGGCTTCGGTAAATTTATCCTCAGCCAACAAAGCATCACCTGCCAGGCAACGGTCAGTATTATTTTGCAATGTATTTACATCTGTTGCGCCAGGTGGTGCAAGGTTGATAGCTTTTAAATATTGCAGGTAACCAAGATATTCCTTTCTGGTTTCCCGGATGTTAGGAGCTGGCGTGGCTTGCATAGCATTTTGTAAGTTAGCTAATAGATCTGATGTATCTTTTGCCTGCAACAGCAGTTTTGCAACTTCACGTTGAACTCCCAGATTTGTCGGGTTAGCATTAGCAATTTCATTGGACAGTTGGATTGCATCGGCTTGTTTTCCCATCATGATCATTTGTTGCACATGTGATGGTGACAGCATTTTTCCAAGATGACCTATATGCATTACTATCTCATAATATTCAGATGAGTCGGCCTGTTTCACCTTTTGAGTTGTTGGCGGATCGCCAGGTTTCACTACATTACGTCCATACTGCATATAACCATCGCAGGCAGTATCAAATGCAAACATCATGTGACCGGGATGATATTGCAGCATTTGATCAACAAGAGAATACATTCCCTCTCGTTGATTGAGTGGAATGCGGGCAAGTGCCTGAACTCCCTTGCGAACACGATCCGGGTCCGGAAGTCCGAAAGCCTGGGAGGCGCCGATCATCGGGACAGCCACAAGGTCTTCTGCTGCCGCATAACCATGTTCGGTCAGCATAACACTTATAGACTTCCACTCCTTCACTGTAGGAAGGTCAGAAGCAAAGAAGCTGGTCACCCCCTGCGGGTCGCCTTCCAACAACTTGCGCATTGCCTGCATATTGCGCTGCCCGGTTGGTGTTTTCGCAACACGATCCAATATAGTCTTTCCAGATTGACCATCCCAGCTTTTTGTTTTCTCCAATGCAATGGCACATTGGGCGATATCAGACAATTCCGGCGTTGTCTCAGGAGAATCTTTCAAATCAGCGGTGATGCTGGTGAGAAAGGTTGGGTAATCCTTAACTTGGAAGGACTGGATTGTTTTCGATTGTAATGGAAAAACAACTCCACATAGCAACACAAGCAATAGTAGACTCACAGTAATACGATGCATATGCACCTCCTAAAATCGAATGAAATGAAACTATATATTTGGGACATCATTAATCTCAAAATATAACAAACATAAGGTAACTTATTTTTCAAGCATAACCCCTTCATCAGTCGCTTTTGGCATGGGAATTAATGGGATGGGTTTTGAGCAACCCACTAAACGGGCTCGCAATTTTGATTTTCCAGGACTATCGTCCCAACATTGACCCCATATTAATGCACCGGGTATCCATCGATATGAATAACCTTGCACATTAATACGAACTATATTTATTTTTTGAAAATTCCAAATAACAGACTCATGATATGCATTTTGTAAAAAAATATTATCATTATTTGTTGATTCAATATTATCAATTTTTGCATTGGTTATTGACTGTGAAAAATATTTTTGATATGAGTATACAGGAAAACGAATTGGTGCTGGTACTGGTACTATTCCAATATCCAACGGAATAAATCCATTCGAATAAAATCCATCTTTAGGTTTTTCCCAAGACCACGGTAAAATTTTATATCCAACCACCAATAAATCAGATTTTCTAAAATATAATCTTCCTCCTCCTATCTGATTTTTTACATTAGAAGAGGATTTTATTATTTTACCCAATACGTAGCATTGTATGTTCACAATACTTTCTTCACCTATTACTTCATAACGAACAACATCACTGTTCATCCACTTATTAGTAAGACGTGATCTTGATTGAACTTCAAATTCGAACCAATCACCTTTATTCCATACTGGGACAGGTAACAATATCCGTTTTTGTTGGTAAATATAAATACTTGTTATCAATAGCACGATAAGTGCTATCGCAATCGAAGAAATTTTTATAAACCGATTTTTCATATAATTTCCTTTTCTTTATAATGAATAATGTAAATTCGTTTACATACGAAGTCTTTATAAATAATAAGTATTACCTTATTTCATAGTATATCATTTCTCATAACCATTAACATTTTATGATAACACCTTACTATATAATTGTATAACAGAGCATTAATCATACCATCTTTAGATGCTACTACCAGTAATATTCTATTAATCATACTTATTCCAATAATATAAACTCATGATAGAGACTACCATATATACCAAAACACTCAATAAAAATAATTTAACTTTATAATATCCTGTTATTTTTTCTACTGATAATAACATATTGTCTCTATATAAACTTATCATAATTATTCACTTATTTAATCAACTGAAGAACAGTAGCTCTATATTTATTATCAGCAGATACTCTGAGTACTAAATCCTTTATGCTTTCACCTTTATTATTAACTTTTGATTTATCAGCACCTAATTGTAGCAGTGTTTTAATAACATCATAGCGAAATGAAACGGCAGCACAATGTAGAGGTGTATTTCCATCAGCATTACTCAGATTAATGTCTGCTCCATGTCTATATAAATAAAGTGCAGCATCCCGAGATGAAACCCTATGTATCGCATTGTATCCATCACGGCCTAAAGCATTAATATCCGTATTTTTCCAATGAGTCAGTATATATTCCACCATCTTAATGTCCCCCAATTTTGCTGCAACAATTAAAGAATCAGGTGACAAAACTGCTCCATAATTAAGTAAGCATTGGACAATAGTTTGATTTCCTGTTCCTACTGCATAATCGATAATTGGTTTATTATCTTCTTCACCTACAAATACTGTTACAGAAGCATGATGCGACAATAATAAATGGTAAGTATTCGGTAAACCCCATATATTTACGATAAAATTACAATAATAAGA
>CAZNLA010000471.1:0-4427 GCA_964573385.1 uncultured bacterium | reverse complement strand
GGGCAGGCAAGATGCCTGCGGTCCAATACACTGGGACCGCAGGCTTCCAGCCTGCCCCCCGGTGTTGTGCTAATGGAACCTGCAAAATATAAAAATCTTATCAATTACAAAAAAACGTAAACCGAAAACTACATTCTGATAGTTCAGACGCAAAATATCTTTTTTAATACTGTGGCATTCCGCCGGATTGGGATGCTACGAATGATCCCAGTTTATTTGCTTCTTCATTAATTATTGATAACGACGCGCCACGCAGGTAGTGGTGTACCATTGCCGCAGTAAAGGCATCGCCGGCACCGACGGTATCATTTACTTCCACCTGACATCCCGGGTGATAATCATGATTGTCGCCGGAAATTAACAGGCTTCCATACTCACCACGGGTTACACATAGCATTTCAATATCAAACAAATTAGCCAGTCGGCGTGAATCGGTTAGGAAGTTATTGGCATGATGAATATTTAACATACGATAAACTGACTGTAATTCCGCGTCATTCAGTTTAACAATATCTGCGGTATGCAACGACCATTCTACAATTTCCGCGGTATAAAATTGTTGACGCAGATTAATATCGCATAACTTTTTTGCTTTTGCCGGCAATGACTCAATTAATTTCTTGATGCTATTCCGGCTTTTTTCTGACCGTTGCGCCAGGGTACCGAAGCATAACAAATCAATATCATTGGCCAGTGCCGATATTTCCGGGGTAATTTCAATATTATCCCATGCCACATTTTCCACTATCTCATAATCTGGTTGGCCATTACTATCAACAGTCACATTAACCATACCGGTAGCATAATTTTTATCTATATAAATAAATTGTGTATTTAAACCATTTTGTTTTAGTCCGGCAATAATCGCCATACCATCTTCATCGTCGCCAACATTGCTGACGACTATACCGTCATCACCGTTTTTGCAAATATGGTAAATAAAGTTTGCCGGTGCTCCGCCTAATTGTCTGCCTTCCGGCAATAAATCCCATAATAATTCGCCAATACCAGCGATAAGATATTTTTTTATCATTTATATTTACCTGATTATTTTTTTATCTACATCTATTATACAGGCAATTGCAAAACCTTACGATACCATAATTGAACAAGACACCTTAACAAGGTGCCAACCACTGACAACAATTTATTTTTTCTTAACTGCCTGCATCTTACCAAAACATTGAAAAGTTGCTAAAATATGGAATACTTATTAAAGTTGTTATAAATGGGATATTTAACTGAATGACTTTTGACAAAGTGAGAGAGAGTGTAAAATGGCAATTGACCGTGAAGCGATGGTTGCCCAGGCTAAGCGAATGCAGGATGCGGGTTTGTATGAAGTGGCAGCTAGTCTATACATGAAAATCACTGATGACGCACCAGATGATGTGGTTAATGCGCCTGTCTATGTTATTATCGGTGATTTATTTTTATTGGCGGAAAAGCGTGACGAAGCAGCATCCGCGTATCTGAAAGCGGATAAATTGCAACCTTCGCCGGATGTTCGGGATAAATTACAGGCATTAATTGTCGAAACCGAGTCGGTGGACGAACCGGTTGTTGAAAAGAAACCTAAGATAAACCTTCCGAATATGCCTGATTTAAAGATGCCAAAGGTTAATATGCCGACTAATATGCCACATGTTGACATGAGCAAATTACCGAATACCCAGGATGTAACTGAATCATATAATAAATTTCATTCCTTTGTTAATACTCCGCAACGAGCGAAATTGATTGTGCGTATTACAATTGTGATGGTTCTTTTGGCTTTATTCTTATTTTTTGCTGAACCATGGAACTGGGTCTTTAAAAAAGGTGGGAACTGGCAGCCAATAACACCACAGCACATTAGTGCACCTAAGGGCTTCACCCCCGGCAGTAGGTGAAGATGGAGGAGGCAACATGCGGAAGTCTGGATTTACATTAATAGAATTACTGGTGGTAATTTCCATTATCGCCACGTTGGCATCTATGCTGATGCCGGTATATAGTCGCGCCAAAGAAAAAGCCCGGGAAACAACCTGTATATCAAATCAACATCAAATCGTGTTATATGCACAGATGTATGTACAGGACCATGAGGAATCTTTTCCGGATTCCGCGTCTGTATGGCAAGCCATTAAAATTGACGAACCTCAGATATTAAAATGTATGACCAAAGGGAAAAATACAACTAACGCTTACGTTTTCAGCCGGGCTTTATGTGACATGTCTTTGGGACAAATTGATAATCCGACAGAAACATTAATGATAGCGGACGGTGCGCATGCGGCAACCACGCTACCAGAAGTAACATATGCTAACATTATGTATTCCGGTGTAGATATGGAACGCCGGCATTTTAACCGCGCTATCTGCGGATTTGTTGACGGTCATGTTGCCAATGATTTGTCTTTACGTGGTTTTGGTTATCGCGAGAACTTTGACACATCAGTAGGCGCGGAATGGAGTCAAACCACCACCGGACTTACCCTTGCTGGCGGTCGCAGATTTTTAGGCCCATTCTCTAACAGTACAATTGCATTAAATCTACCCGGACTACCACCGCATACTGGTTTATCAATATCATTTGATTTACTTATAATTGGCAACTGGACAGGTAATACTGGACCATGCCAGATGCAGGTGAATGTTGTGGGAGGAAAAAATCTGATAAATGCCACATTTTCCACTGAACCTACCATGCAGCAGTCATTCCCCGGCGATTATCCTGCAAGTAATGCGGGTAACACCGGCGCAATGACTATTGATAGTTTTGGATACACCAAAGACGCGTTATACCGAATAAGCAGCGAAGTAATTCATAGCGAAAAAGACCTGACATTAAACTTCAGTGGTACCGGATTAACCGGCAACTGCCAGTGGGGTATAGATAATCTGGAAATGATCGGACGTTAATTTAATATGATAAAATGTCTGTATTGCGCGGCGGAAAATGCCGCAGACCATAAATTTTGTAAGAACTGTGGGAAACCTTTAAGCGCGCCAAGTGCGCCGGAAGAAACTATAATTATTCGTCTACTGGATGCCTCTATCGGTGCAACGCCACACACCCGACTGGCACGATTATGGTTGCTTGATTTTTCTGGTGAAAAGGTAGAGGAAAATTACGAATTAAGCAATGAAAAAGTAATCATCGGCAGGCGCGAGGATTGTTCGATACCATTAAGCGGAAGTACCGTATCGCGACGGCATGCTATGATAAGGCATTCAGACGGAATATTTTATATTAGCGATTTGGGCAGCACAAATGGCACCATGCTTAACAGTGAAATGCTGGTAGGTGAAGAAGAACTGCACGATCGCGATGAAATTGGCGTAGGTATATATAAACTTATCTTCAGATATGCGTAAAAGGAATAGATGATGAGCGTGGAAGAAAAAGCAACACAGTTTGCCGCAGATATCGAATTAATGCGCGCTGAAATCGGCAAAGTTATAGTGGGACAACATGAACTGGTGCAAAACTTGCTGGTTTCCATCTTTGCCGGTGGTCACAGCCTTCTTGAAGGAATGCCGGGTCTGGGTAAAACAATGCTGGTGCGCACTATTTCTGAAGCTTTGCATTTGCAATTTGCCCGTATTCAATTTACCCCCGACCTGATGCCATCAGACATAACCGGAACAAATATACTGGCAGAAGATGAAACCGGAAAACGTTTTTTTCAATTTCAACCCGGTCCGATATTTGCCGGTATAATATTGGCAGACGAAATTAACCGCGCTACCCCAAAAACACAATCTGCCATGTTAGAGGCAATGCAGGAACATTCTGTTACAGTAAGCGGAGTGGTAAGAAAATTGCCGGAACCATTTTTTGTCCTCGCGACCCAAAACCCCATTGAACAGGAAGGTACTTACCCATTACCCGAGGCACAACTGGACCGTTTTATGATGAAACTACTGGTTGGTTTCCCCAGTCGGGAAGAAATGTCATCTATCCTGGGACGTACCACCACATCAGTCGATAACCATGCCCAGCCAATAATGAATGGTGAGAAAATGCTGGAAATAAAAGAATTCGTCCGGGAATTTCCCATTGCCCCACACATTCAGGACTTTGCGGTAAATATGGTGATGGGCACTCACCCGGATGATGAAAATGCCAGCGAACTGGTGAAACAATACGTCAGGTATGGTAGCAGTCCGCGCGGAGCACAATCATTAGTATTGGGCGGAAAAGTAAACGCGTTAATGAACGGAAGACTGCATGTCTCTATGGATGACATCCTGAAGATAGTAAAACCGGTGTTACGCCACCGCATTATATTAAATTTCGAAGGTGAAGCAGAAGGGATAAAACCTGACGCGATTATCGATGAATTAACCGAAAAAATAACCAATAAAAACGCCAGCGAAGTAATTGTATAGTCGAGTAGAGAGCTCCATACTTTTGTTGCACCGATGGCTCTGATTACCGG
>CAZNLA010000470.1:0-4430 GCA_964573385.1 uncultured bacterium | reverse complement strand
CTCTGTAAGAGCAATATTCCTAAAACGAAGGAATTATGCTCTTACAGAGCGTTGATTTTTTTTATAAACTAACCCAGCGGCGTTGCCGTGGGCTATCGAATTAGCTGTTTTTAGGAATTAATAAATGTTAATTAACAAAAAGAATAAGATATATTGACTACGATGGTAAGATGCTCGCAATACATTGGGTTATACAATTTCCTATTTAATTTTAAATTTTATATATCAATTTAATCTGAAAACTGAAATCTTAAAACTGAAAACTGAAAATGGTACCCCCGGCAGGATTCGAACCTGCGGTGCAGGCTCCGGAAGCCTGAGCCTTATCCTCTTGGCCACGGGGGCATAACACATGAACATCTTATATTTTATACTATTGAATGTCAAGATAAGTACAGAAAATTAATTGCAAATTATTAAAATTACACAGAGTTATGGTATAAAGTTTTCAGTTTTCAGTTTTTAGTTATTTAATCTCTTAACCACAAAGTTTGTTACAGAGTCAGTTTTTATCATTATGTAGATAAACTATCAAAATCAGTCACTGTGTGGAACAGGGTCGCAGCCCGGCTCCCCAAGTTGCTTGCTTATTAGAACCATTATTAATTAAGAATAAATGGTTATAGGTTTAGAATAAATTACCTGAAAATCCTCAAATTAAAGCTAAACCTAAATTTCAAACTTTAGATAGCCGGGCCTCGACCCTGTTCCAAACTGTGACCAACTCTGACACCAATCTGTTAATTGTAAACAGAAATTGAAATGAAAAATAATTTTTAATTTTACATTTTTAATTTTTGATTTTCACTATTCACTCTTCAAACCTAGCCGGGATCCCGCCTAGTTCCAAACAGTGACCAATTCTGACAAAGCTCTTTTTTTGTGACCAGAAATATAAATGATGAATAATTTAAAAGTTTGCATTTTTAATTATAAAACCCTCCGTGGATCTCTGTGTCTCCTCAGTGCATCTCTGTGTAACTAAAAAATAATTTTTAATTTTACATTTTTAATTTTTAATTAACTACGTCGTGTAATCCGCGTTAATCCTCACATAATCATAAGAAAAGTCGCAGGTCCATACGGTAGCTTCAAAGGCGCCTTCACCCAGGGTAAGCATAATTTTCACTTCTTTTGTTTTCATCGCTTGTATTGCTGCGGGTTTATCAAATGCTATTGGCTGGCCGTTTCTTACAACTGGTGTACCGGCAAAATCTAAATCCACTTTGTATTGATCAAAATATATTCCGGCACGTCCGGCGGCGGCTAATACTCGTCCCCAGTTTGGGTCGTTTCCAAAAACTGCGGTTTTCACCAGGGGAGAGTTTGCAATGGTTCGGGCAATTATCGCGGCGTCTTTACTGCTGGCAGCACCTGCAACGGTAATTTCAACTAATTTTGTCGCGCCTTCACCATCACGGGCAATCATTTTCGCTAATTCTGCTGCTAATTTAAATAAACCATCTTCGAATAACGCAAGGTCTATTGTCCCTGGTTCCAATCGGATATTTGTTAAACCACTTGCCAGTATTAAAACGGTATCGTTTGTTGAAGTGTCGCCATCCACAGTTACACAGTTATAGGTTTTATCCACCACTCGACTCAGGATATTTTGTAATATTTCCGGGTCTATTTGTGCGTCTGTGGTGATAATCGACAGCATTGTCGCCATATTGGGGGCAATCATTCCGCTACCCTTCGCCACTCCGCCAATCTTTATCATTCCGCCACTGGTGTTTATGGTCACGGTAACTTCTTTCGGGTGGGTATCTGTGGTCATTATTGCCAATGCGGCATTATGGCCGCCATTTACTGATAACGCGCGGTTAGCGATGCCAATGCCTGTTTTAATTTTATCCATTGGTAATTGCCGACCAATGACACCGGTGGAACAAACCAATACCAAATCGGCAGAGATTCCGGTGTTTTCCGCTGTTACCTGTGCCATTTCAACGCACTTGTGCATACCTTCGTCACCGGTGCAGGCATTCGCAACGCCACTGTTGATAACTACCGCTTGGGCTTGTCCACTTTTAACTATATTTTGTGAATATATAACCGGTGCCGCTTTAACATTATTCTTGGTGAATACACCTGCCGATGCGCAAACGCGGTCTGCTAGCAACAACATAATATCGCGACTGTCGTCCTTTATCCCACACGCTATCCCCGCTGCCCGAAAACCAGCAGGAAAAGTCAACGCATTTTCTGTACCTATCTTAATGTCAGACATTTAATTTACCTCATATTTGCACTTTGTAATAAAGAAATATTATACCAATATCAGCCATTCATTGGAACATGGTATTTGAAGTAGTTAAAAAATCTAAGGTAAATGGTTACACATTCATATAACTATAAACAAGAAAGATTATTTTTTAAAAATAATATTCAATTTGAGACGACCCCAGCGGGGTCAAATATTTGAAGAATAAGATTCAAATAATAAATCCGACCCCAGCGTGGGTCGCATATAACATAGCAGATAGTCGGTCATTATATGCGACCCACGCTGGGGTCGAATATTTCACGATGGATTTTTTTATAAAGATGTGACTCCTCTGGAGTCAAATATCTGTTTTAATTAAAAAATGTGTATAAGGATGAGAACAATGCTGTGGGCTATGGAATTAATATTAAAATAGAATTAACAAAAAGATGCTTCGTTTTCTCACATCATAATTAAAGTTATTCGTGGTAATTGGGAAAAATTCCCTTTGTTATCCAATGATGAATGAAAATTAGGTCAATAAATGTGTAAGATTTTCATAAAATATATTTTCAATTTAAAGTAAAGTGACAGAATTTTGTAAATTCGGCTGGTATCATTGAATTTAGTTAAAGAGAATCATTCAGTCTGAAAGGAAAAGACAGTGGCAAATTGCATTGAGAACTGTCAGGTGGGTTGTGGCGCGGTTATAGGAATTTGCATTCTTGTTTTAGCCTGGATAGTTTGGCCGGATGCAGGCGCATTGTTAACAGCAATAATTATAATTTATATTGGTAGATTCTTTTTTCGGTGAATAAGAAATCAGAAGGAGGTAAATATGGCACCATTGCAAAAACAGTATAACCGAGTCGCAATCTTTATTGATGCTGAAAATTTAGTAATTGAAGCAGACAAAGCAGGTCTGCCAATCGCTTTGTATCCTGTGATGGATAGAATACGTGAAGAAGGACAGATTATATTTGCACAGGCTTATGGTGATTGGACAAAGCCACAAATTGGTCGTCATATTGCTGATTTCCGTAGTAACATTGTTGAATTAACTCAATTGCCAACTGATGCCTGTGGAAAAAATACTGCGGATATAAATCTTGCTGTAGATGCTTTAGAAATGGCATTGCTTCCTTCGGCTCCTGATATGATAGTTTTGGTAGCTGGCGACCGTGATTTTGTACCATTAGTCCAAAAAATCAGACGATATGGAAAGGCAGTTATTGGTATTGGGGTAAAAGGGAGCAGCAGTCGCGATTTATCACTGGCATGTGATATTTTCATATTTCTTGATGATATACTTCAGGATGAAATGACTGACAACATTGTAGAAATTTTGCCTGTTTCTGCTATTATAGATGATACTTCAATTTTAGTTAATGAAGAAGGTAATATACAAAATAATAAAACGTATACTGATAATGTTACTGTATCCCGTCAGGAAATCATAATGTCATCATTGCCGTCAGAAGCATTGAAAGCTTTCGGATTATTATCTCGAGCAGTATCTACTCTTGCACGCCAGGGATTACCGGCATTGGGATCAAATACTCGTATGTTTATGCAACAACTGGATTCAACCTTTGATCCATCACGTTTTGGATATATTACCTTTAAGGAATTCGCATTAGCGGCACAAGGCGAGGGATTTGTACGAATGATATTTCAGCCAGAAGGTGATTTTCGTTTTGATAGCGATTACCAACCATCCGGGGAAATATTATCAAAAGTAAATAACCTGCCGAATGAAAATAAAGTTTCATTATCATTCAACACACCAATGGAAGCAAGAAATAGTTACAAGCAAATCCTGCAAAAGAAAAAACATGTAGAGCTTCTTCCATGGGAACAACGAAAACAATTGATGAATTACCTTTGGAAAAAATTAAATGAATTGAATTCTAATGGATTGACCATTGACCAAATGAGTGAATTGCTAAAATTATATTCTTTTGAAAATAAACTTCGTATTGCCGATAGACTAATTGATACATTCGTCAAATCACTTAATATAGCAAAATGTTTTGAGAATGATATTGATAGTGGATATCAATATGACACATTATCTCCACTAAAAGCGGTAGTAACCCAGGAAGAAGCTGTTTTTCTAATGCATTACACATATATAAACGGCATTAGGATGGCAGTACCAAATGTACCATTAACCCCAGAAGGAATCGCATCCCTGCTATTCGACCATGTCACGGAAGAT
>CAZNLA010000469.1:0-4457 GCA_964573385.1 uncultured bacterium | reverse complement strand
CGCTGCATTCATCGGAACAGCAACCATCACGGCAAGTGCAGCGGGATGTAATGGGACTAAAACAGTTGACCGGGTGGTGACGGTCTATTCCTCGGTAATATGCCTTCCGCCCGATATAGTCTGCCATATTCCTATTGATAAACCCACTAATCCGGATCTATGTACGGCTGCTTTGGATCCTGGTTTTCCTGTCCCGGTTTCCGGTATACCACCTATTGATTATACATGGGTAATGACAGGCGCTACCACAGGTTCTGGTAATGGCCATATTGGTCTTCATATATTTAATCTCGGCCTTACAAAGATCACCTGGATAGCAACAAATATTGCGGGTTCTGATCAATGTACCCAAAACATTAACGTAGTTGATAATCAGAAACCTTCATTCATAGCCCCCCCCACGCCACAGAGCTTTTGTGTGGAAGATATTCAAATGGCTAATTATTACGATGATACGATGGATATTTGGCCGATTCGTCCTGATTATTATATGTTTAACAATGGTAATACTTCCCTTGACATTACAGGAATATCTGATAATTGTACCCCACCACAGGATATAGTTATAAGATGGTACATCTATACTTTGACACCCAATCCTGACCCATTGCCTCCAGACATAACAATTTTGGTTCAAGGTGAGGGAGAGCCTTCTGTGCATACCGACTTTACATTGCCCGGCGATGGAGTAACTTTTCTGGATGTGACTTATTACATTACCTATCATATTTCTGATAATCACGGAAATACTTCAGCCGACCAAACCGTAGTCATCATCATTAAACCACGGCCCAATGTAACAAAACAATGATAAACCGAGTATAAAAATATAGTTTGCAATAAATGAAAATTTCAATGATTCACTCCATCTCATTTACCCTGTTCCTCACCAGAGGAAGGTAGAATAAATCCCTCCCGTGATTGGGAAGGATTCAGAGTGGGGGCGTTATAGATGACTAACAAATGTTAAACCAGCCGCTGCCTATGGAAAAATAAAAAAAAATCTGTCGTCTTCGGGCGTCACCTAATGAAAATATATTGCTGCTTATAAAAAATGCTTTGCATTTTTTAATAACATTCAATAATGCTGGAAAGAACGGTTTGCCGGATTTCGCAAACCTGTTCTGTTTTGCTATTTATTGAAGAAAACACTTCAAATGGCTTGAATCTTCAGGAAATACCGACACTCAAGCTAACGCAGACTAACATTTATAAACGTTGTTAAATCCAATTTTTCTTTGCGTTCTTAAAGGGTAAAAATTTCGATAACAAAGGTTGCAGGTTATGCGCAACTTTCTCCATTCATCAGGAAAGAGTGTAAAGGATAAAATGATGAATTATCCGGGTTAAAAGTCTTTAATTTCAATAGAAGCATGTTTTTTTATGGAATTGTTTGCTCAAAGGGACTATTAAAAATACAATGTGAAAATATAATACAAAATTCAACCGAAATAGTTTCGTGAGCAATAGTGTGTATACGTAAATGTTAGTAGCGGAAAAACACTATCAAACAGATTAAAAAAAAACATAATGCACACAAATACAATATAAAAGAAAATAAAAATGCGTGTAGAAAACACTCCGTTGAAAAGGGAATATTGAGAAATTTATGAAACTGTATAGTATAATATTTACTTAAAAGATGGATAATATCCAGCGATAAATTTCACCTGACCTGAATAATTCATGAAATTAACAAACACTACATTATTTGACATTTCAGAAAATCTGTAAAACATTTTTTTTAACATAACTGATTAACTGTTTTATTTTGATTGCATTACGATGATTTATTAAAATTTTTAAGATAAAGAATACTGACAATCGTTTACATTTTATTTGCAATAGAATTAATATTTTTTTTCAATTTAATTATTAATTATTAATTATTCATAATTCACACTTAAAAACAAAACAAAATGAAAAAGCAACTGTTTTTTGTCTTCTTACTGGCATTCTTTGCCGGTATTACTTCGGTAAATGCGCAGAACTGTACTCCGGGCCCTTTAGCTCCAGCCCCAGGTGTGCCATACAGTTATTCTGCAACAATTAGTGGTGCAGGATATGATGGCCTTGGTCCATTTACCTGGTACGTTACAACAAATCCTAACCTGTTAAGTGCAGCAGGTGTTGTAAGCAATAATGCCGGGGAAATCATTGCAACTGGCGCCGGTGCGTATAATTCTCCAATAAATGGAGCAAACGGAATCACTATCGAATGGACTTCTCAGGCCGTAATTACTGCAAGTACAACCCCTTATTATCTTGTTATTAAGTATTCTCAGGCCAATTCAACAGCCACTCCTTCCTGTACAGCTATGAACATGAAAGTCTGGGAAATTAAACCGATCAATAAATTTTTACTCGCGGTTAACAGCTTCACCGGAGCCATTGGAAAGGATGGTGTGTATTGTGCTGCCGATATAACCGGCGCTGTTGTTACACCTGCAGCTCCAACTGTACAATATACCTATGGGGCAAATACGCTCTATGCCGAAGTAACGGCTTCGTATTATGCCGGCCCATGGTTGCCTTCATTCCAAATAACGGGGTTGGCAACAGATCAGGCGATTACCAGTGTAACCTGGGATGTAGCCCCTGGCGGCGCCTATACAAATACAACAACACTTATCAGTCCGGGTATTTATACCTCAGTGAATAACGCAACGGCTGCTTATGATGGTTCCACTAAATTATATGTAAAGGTTGTTATCGCGAATAATAATTTCGAGAATTTGGCAGATGCAGCGATTAACATCGCAGTTGATGGGATCATCCCGACTACTCCACCTTTAAATGACGTAAAATCGAATACCGATTGTACTTCAGAAATTGCTTTTGGGAAGAATGTTAATCAGACTATTAAGGCTCGTCCTACGATATCTTCAGGTACCGGAACATTTATACCAAAGAATCCATAATTCAAACAGGAATCAAGGTATAATTTGTTAGTTGCTTTTTCAGCCAGCGCTTCTTTCCGGCCGGGCACAGCCCAGCCGGAAAGAACAGCAGGTGAGGAAAAGCATTTCAGTACTTATGTATCTGACAAAACTTCCCAATGAATGAATCGAATTTGTAATTTAGACGAACCTGACTTTGATGTTGGGTTTCCGGCCACAAACCAGCCACGCAATAGCACTGAAAGAATGCCACGTGACGGTTTTGAAAGAATGCCGCGTGATGGTATTGAAAGAATGCCATGTGATGGTATCGAAAGAATGCCACGTGATGGTATTGAAAGAATGCCACGTGACGGTATTGAAAGAATGTTATGCGATATAATTTCCATAATTTCTTCCTCCAAACGACGAGCATATACATTGAGCGTACCAGTCTTCTCAACTGGTAATGTGATTGTTATGCACTGGAGAGATAAAATAAATACAAAATTCAAATTCAAATTCAAATTGAAAAATTAAAGAGCTGATAATAATTGTACCATGGTTGCTAACAGCTAAATTATAAATCGTAATTCGTAAATCAGAATTCGTAAACCGGGTTTAAAAATCTAATTTGAACCGACCTAAACACATATTTCTGCGTTTGTTGATGGTAGCAATACCACTGCTCACGGCTATGGCTCCTGCCATGGCACAGAATACTGTGTATGCAGGTCAATCAAGTGATCTGAGTGTAATAACAATTCCGGGCGACGCCTATGTTTGGGAACTTTACAACAGTGCCAGCGGCGTCAATTTTGCCACCGACCCGGGCAATTGCCCGCCGGGCGAAGCATACTTCACCGGCCTTTCCACCGGCCCCACTGTTAATGTAATGTGGGTAACGCCGGGGATTTACTATTTTAAGGTAACAGCTTCGAGAGGAGGGTGCACCATGAACCTGAAAGTGGGCATGATGACCGTGCTTAATGAACTGCCAACTGCCGTAATTGAACCTCCGCCACCAATATGCGCAGGCAATACAACGAATTTAATGATTGTGTTAACAGGAACTGCTCCCTGGAGCATTACGTATACTGATGGAACAACCCCGGTGACCATTAATGGAATTATGTCAAGTCCGTTGGAAATACCGGTGAGTCCCATAGTAACGACAAGCTATTGGATTACTAATGTTACTGATAAATACGGAACTAATAATAGTCCGTCGGATCCGGTAACATTAATCGTTAAACCAACTCCAATTACCCAGCCAATCTGGCATAATTAACATGAAACCTGAAGATAACGAGCAAATATAAAAATATAACCCAATGTATAACAAAAACAAAATATATAACCGGATCATAGAAACACATCAACGCCTCGTGCAATGGATTATTTTGCTGTTCCTAACTGGCAAACGCGTCCCGATCGTCACCATCCGGTTCCGACGAACATGAAAAAAATTCAATATTAATATTCAAAAATTAAAAATTATAACTTAAATACTTAAAACTTAACACTTAACACTTAACACTTAATTCTTATGAAAACACAAGTAAACATTTTAAGATG
>CAZNLA010000468.1:0-4459 GCA_964573385.1 uncultured bacterium | reverse complement strand
ATGTATCATTTACCGCACCGGCTATAAATGCAAATACCAGTGTTATTGGTGTTATCACCAGTAATGAATCAGGTGGAAAACATCAGTTAACCCTTAGTAATATGGCTATTTACGTGCCGTAGTAATCAGTAGATTTTCTTTTAATTAATAGAGTATTCGCTTGTTAATATCTTTCACTTATAATTGAAAGTATATTATCAGCGAATATTCTATTAATTGTATTTGATATAAAAAAATATGTTCTGGATATGAAAATCGCTGGTGTTGATAAAAAAATGTTATAATATAGTGATATCAATTTACGGATAAATATTATTAAAGGGGGTAAAAGTTATGGTTTACACTGTTTCACGCCGTGGATTCACGCTTATTGAACTCCTCGTCGTCATAGCCATTATTGCAATTTTGGCTGCCATTCTATTCCCGGTGTTTGCCCGGGCAAGAGAAAAAGCAAGGCAAACTACCTGCATCAGCAATCAACGTCAGTTAACTGCTTCATTGATGATGTATGTTCAGGATAACGATGAGCAATTGCCAACTTCCGGTTCTGTCTGGCAGGAATTAAATCTTGATCCGGGCGTTCTTATATGTCCGACGGCAGGCCGCAGTAAAGTTAATGGTTATGGTTTTAATGAATATCTGGGAGAACAGTCACTGGGAAGTGTTGTTTCTCCGATGATGGCGGTAACTTTTGCTGACGCAAAGTCTGCTACTAATTCAATCACTTTTCCTAATGACGATTTAGATCCGCGCCACAGCAGCGCTATTGTTCTTGCGTGTCTGGACGGTCATGTCGCCACGGAAAATCTCAAGGGAACAACTGATTATCTGACTACACTGACAATGCGCGGATACGACTTTTTTCCGGCAAAAACGTTGTTGACCACGCTTGCAGGTCCGTATGATACTCCAAACTCAGTCGCCACAGGTTCCGCGGTTTTCGCCACAGTTTATGACATTCCCGCAGACGCACTAATTTCAAGTGGAAAACTTCCGGAATTACAAATAGAATATACCTGTCTTAGTTACGGCGTTTCCGGATGGGGTGTACAACTTTCAGGCAATGCTGGTTTATCTATGTATGTTGACGCTACTCCTGTGGCTACCACCGGATTATTTACAGGATATAATATCTTTTATGATAATTCAACAACAAAGTTCTCAACAACAGTTGCTATGAATAACGCGGTTACAACAGCATCATCAGCATTGAGAGTTGCTACCGGGTCAGAATATTATACCGTTAAAATATTGATGACTGGGGGCAAAGTAATAACTGCCACCTATCTTGGTAATGTAAATTTAGCAAGTGTTAGTTACTCGCCGACAGCAGCGGATATTACCGCGTGGGCAACCCGTACTAAATTAGCCGCTTTTCATTCTAATTTTACCGGTGGGTTGAATAACTATTTATGGGCGTATAGCCGCACTCAGGTATCTGCCATTAAGATATTTAAGTTACGATAATGCGCAGAGATTTTAATTGGAGGAATATGATGAAAAACAACCAGATTTCACGTGGTTTTACGCTTATTGAACTTCTCGTGGTGATTGCCATTATTGCCATTTTAGCCGCCATTCTTTTTCCGGTTTTTGCACGTGCGCGTGAAAAGGCGCGTCAGACAACCTGTACCAGCAATCAGCGACAGATAATGGCCTCGCTTATGATGTTCGCGCAGGACCATGAAGAGATGATGCCTGATTCCGCAACTGTATGGAATGATATAAAAGTCGACCCCGGTGTATTATTATGCCCGTCTGCCAGCAAAAAACGCACTGTATCGTATGGGTATAATGAATATCTAAGTCATGTCTCGCTGGGTACAGTATCTAACCCGCCGTCAGCAATTGCTACTGCTGATGCTAAAGCAACTGATAATTTGATTTCATTCCCTGCTGATGATTTGTACCCGCGCCACGATTCAAATGTAATTTTAGGATGTGTGGATGGGCATGTCGCAGTGGAAAATTTAAAAGATAGTATAGATTATCAGGCAACATTAAGTACAAAAAAATATGAGTTTTTCCCGGCGCGCCGACTGGTTGGTAGCGTTTTTGCCGGTCCATTTGACACCGCGGATTCTATTGCCGCGGCAACAGTATTCACATCAACGCAAACATTGCCAACTGATATTAGCTTTACCGGTGAACCGCCAATGATGCAGGTTGATTATACCGTTTCAAACATCGGTGTAAGCGGATGGGGTGATCAGCGTACCGGTGATTCCGGCATAGCCCTGTTTGTCGGTTCAACGCCATCAGCAACCGCCGGGCTATTTAGCGGCGGCCATGTTTATCACGATGGCACGAAATGGGCATCAAAAGGTGCGATATCCGGCAATGTTGCGACCACATCACCACAAAATACCAATTATACGGCGGCATCAGCGTATAATGTATCATTAAAGATTTTTGCCGGTAAAGCTACATGTGAAATTTATAATAATACTACTCTGATAAATACAATGTCATATACAATTCTGCCAACAGATAAAAGTACATGGGCCGGACAGACTCGTTTCACGACATATCACAGCGGTCCCGGTGTCAATTGGCAATACGCGCGGACACGGGTGACAAATGTGAAGTTTTATATTTTGTATTAATTTGACTCAGATTTAAACAGTACTTTCGCTTAAGGTCACTTCGACAGGCTCAGTGACCAGTCGCTGAGCCTGTCGAAGCGACCATTTTTAAGAAAATTTATCTTTGAAAGCGAAAGTCCTGTTTAAGTTTATTCTGTTCTCCCATGTTGGATGCGGGGAATAGATAAATTTATTTTGAGAGGCAATTGCAAAACCTATCTGAATTGTATGGAATGCCGTCCCCGGCATTCCGTTAATATGGAGTTTCTATCTCAAAGAGGAATGCCGGGGACGGCATTCCGTACAGAATAAATAGAAATAATTGGGTTTTGCAAAAGCCTGTTGAAATATAATTAAAGATTTCTGTAGTTATTGTAAAAAGAAATAAAGATTGATATAATTAATCAGAGTTAGCGTGAACTTTAAGTAGTTTATGATAATTTTATTAAAAAAGGAATACGAAATGAAAAAACATTTTTCAAACTCCACTTTCATCTCTCTGATGTTTTTGTTTATGCTGGCATTAATTGCCAGTGGTTCAGCAAGTGGTTTTGCTGCCGGTATTGATGGCACTGTCCGCGGCGCGAAGGTAGATACAAAAAATTACCGCGCCGAGATTCGTGACGGTGTGCTGATTAGTTTTGTTAATAAGTTCACGAAGGAAGAATACATCAGCAAATCCGCGAAAATTGATGAGTTAAAATTGCACCTGCCAACCGGTTTGGGCACGCAGAATACTGAAATTGAACGGGAATCCGCGAAAAAATTGATGGAATGGCCGTGGTGGGAACAGCCAAATAAAAACACCTGGCCTAATCAGCATTTCCCTGACGCGGCAAGTAAATTAACGTTTTTAAAAACAAATGATAATTCCGCAGTATTAACATATTCTGGATTAACAAACGGCAAAGATAATTTCAGTGATGAAACCTATGCAATTGAATTAATGATAGATGCAGAAACCGGGGATTTACTGATTACGCCATCCGCGGATACTCCACGTGGTGGTGTTTACGGGTGCGGTTTTACCATATCCGCATTGGCGAAAGATGTGACCGTAGAAGCGCCGATATTTGAAGGCGTGCGTCTGGATAGAAAAATGCAGCCAATGCTGTGGGTTAATCAATGGGGAAATTTTTGGGACTATTCTTTTGTGGCACTTAATGGACAAAAGACCGGTGCTGTCGGTCTGTGGTGTCAGGATAAAGATTTAAAAGTATATAAAAATTTGTTTTATATGATTGATGAACAGGGACTAAGCCTGTCGGTACAGGCGCTTAATTTACCACCATTCAATGAATTAAAATCTTCTAAACCTATGACATGGCGTTTGCAGGCATTCAGCAATAGTTGGTCGCAGGCGGCTGCACGGTTCCGCGATTGGCGGCAGAAAAATGTAAAAATAGCACCCCGTCCGGACTGGGTAAAAAATATCAGTTACATGAGTTACGGTATGCAACATACTGACCCGATTAATTCTTTTGACTTTTTGAATAAATTTTTTGAGCCAAAAGACCTTGACAGAGTTTTAACATGGGCCGCCGATGTCCGTGTTGCCGGTTTTGACAGGAATCATACTAACAATACCCCTTACCCCGGTTTTCGCGAAGATGTTAAAAAATATAATGAGAAGAACAACAAATTAATGGTTTATCTGCAACCAATGATTATGTGGGGACCGGACCCGAAAACTGATCGTGAAAAGCAGGCGTTGGAATATTCTAAATCCGCCAATACCCGGTCACCTTTCCGCGCGAATCTTGATACCGTGGAACCTTACCATGACCAGCATAACTTAGGGAATCCGCAATGGCAACGATGGTTTCTTGACTGGGTGAAAGAATATATTCAGGATTACGGCATAAACGGTATTT
>CAZNLA010000467.1:0-4466 GCA_964573385.1 uncultured bacterium | reverse complement strand
ACCGCCAGAACCATGAAAGTACCGTTATCATGGATTGTCTATGCACCAGAAGGAAGCGGAAAAGATGCATTGGACAAAGCAATGGCAAAAGCAAATAAAGGTTTTGAAGCTATTAAAAAATCCAAAACTGCATTCAATAAAGAACTGGAAAATTCAGCGGATATGATGAGCCGATTTAATGGCGGGTCAATCTACGATGGTGTTGTTGGCGCAAAGATTCCACCAATGGCAGAATATTACGCATTCACATTAAAACCCGGACAAATTAGCCCGGTTATTATGGTTGAATATAAAAATGAATACTTAAAAGAGAATAAACCGGCATATGTTATCCTGCGCATTGATGGTCCGATGACACCTAATCCGGAAGCGAAAGATGTTAATTGGGATAAAATGAAAGTTCCTGAAATGTTTAAACATAAAAATAGAATTAATCAGGACATGGGCAAGCAACTGTTGTCTTTGAATAAACAATACGCGACTATTACAACAGAAGATTTGTTAATTCAGTCATTCCTTGATGATATCGGTGGCGACCTGAAAAAGACTCTGGAAACACGTAAAAAATTACTGGCTAATTCGGATGCATCAGGAAAATTAGATGAAATGACAAAAGCCGCGGTAAGTTATGATGTCGGTAAAAAAACTACAGACGTTAAAGAAAGAATCAAATATCTTTCCGACGCTGCATATGGCGTAGAAAATGCCGGTTCATTACATTACGATTTAGGCATGGCGTATATGGATGACAAAAAACCTAAAGAAGCAAGAGCACAGTTCATTTACGCGTTTGATTCTTTAAATGGTTCCGGACAGGAAGAGCAAACACTGGCATCAAATCTGAAAACACAATTTACTGTATTAAAAGATACAGAAAATATTGACGCTATCAAGAAATGGATTGATACCCATAAACCACAACAGAATAATAATGGTATGCCCGGTGGCGGGCAAGGTATGCCAGGGCGATAATTAATAGTTGATATCTAATAGAACGCCCCGGATGTATCTTATATCCGGGGCGTTCTATTACCGGAGAAAAATACTTTATGCAAACAACTCTTATCCTGGCATCTGCATCGCCACGACGCGCGGAATTATTAAAACAGGTTGGTATAAACTTTCGTGTTGTAATATCAGATTATGATGAGAAAATGCCAACGGAAAGCGAAGATATAATTAAATGGGCAAAAGAAACCGCGTATAATAAAGCTGTTTCTGTATTTAACAAAACCGGCGGGGTTGTTCTGGGTGCGGATACGGTGGTTGTCTTACCGGACGAAACAGGTAAATATTGCATGGGAAGCAAAAAAGTATCACTATTAGGAAAGCCAATAGATGAAGATGATGCTGTGAAAATGTTGAAATCTTTATCCAATAAAGAACATGATGTGGTTACGGCATATGCTGTTGTTAAAGACTGTAAATCAATTATTAAAGCCGTGACGACAAAGGTATTCTTTTATGAATTAAGCGATGAAGATATAATTAATTATGTAAAATGCGGTGAACCGATGGACAAAGCCGGCGCATATGGTATACAGGCAAAAGGCGCGTTATTTGTAAAATCTATCACCGGTGATTATTATAATGTGGTTGGTTTGCCTATTGCATCGGTAACAACCGATTTAAAGAAAATGAAGGTGTAATAAAATGAAAGAAAAAATAGTTAGTCAGGTTATTAATGCTGTCAGCGAACTGGCAACGGGGTGGGGGATAGAATTATCTTCAGACTCAATCGAATTATTGGCAACTCCATCGCCGGAACACGGCGATTTTGCGTTGAATCTCGCCATGAAATGGGCACGTTTTGCGCGCATGTCACCATTGGCCATCGCGGAAAAGGTGAAGGAAAAGATATCAGGTTTAACCATTTTCTCCCGTGTTGATGCTGTTGCCCCCGGATACATTAATGTCACCTTGTCGGATGAATTTTTAGTAGGAATTATTACGGAAATATCTGGCTTAAATCATGGTTTGCATAAAAGTTTATCGCCACAGAAGGTGGTGGTGGATTATTCTGGCGTGAATATAGCAAAGCAAATGCATGTTGGGCATTTACGCTCCACCATAATTGGCGATGTAATAGCCCGGGTTTTAGAGGCACGTGGTGATATTGTTATCCGGCAAAATCATCTGGGTGACTGGGGATTGCCGATTGCCATGGTGCTGTCAAAAGCAAAAGCGAAAATTGAAGACGCTATCAACGCAGGGAAAAACCCGGAAGGTGTTATTCAGTTAAGCGATTTGGAAGCGCTGTATAAAGCTGCCACCAAAGAAAGTGCAGAGAATGAAGAATATGCAAAACAAGTCCATGATATTTTAGTTAAGCTGCAAAATGGCGATGATGAATTGATGACTCTGTGGCATATCGTCACCAATATATCAATGAATGAAGTTTATGATGTTTATAAAATGATGAATATCACGTTGCATCGTGAACACGAGAAAGGTGAAAGCAGTTATCGGGATATGTTGGCGGCAACCGTACAGGCTATTGAAGAATCCGGCGTTTGCGAAGAATCACAAGGTGCCAAATGCGTTTTCCTGCCCAAATTTAAAGGCAAAAATGGTGAACCATTACCGGTTATCGTGCAAAAATCAGACGGTGGTTTTAACTATGAAACATTTGACCTTGCCGCTTTAAGATATCGAATTTTCGATTTGCAGGCGGATAGAATAATCTATGTTACCGACGCGCGTCAGGCATTACATTTTGACCAGGTATTTGAAGTAGCAAAGAAATGCGGATGGTCAGGCGACAAGGTTTCACTGGAGCATGTGGCGTTCGGCGCGATAATGGGTGAGGATAAAAAGCCGTTAAAAACCCGCAGTGGCGAGAATGTTAAGTTAGTAAGTTTGCTGAACGAGGCGGTAGACCGTGCGAGACTGATGGTGGAAGAGAAAAATCCGAATCTGTCAGCAGAAGCGAAGGACTCGGTAGCGGAAATAGTCGGTATCGGTGCGGTGAAATACGCTGACATGGTACGTGACCGCAATAATGACTATATCTTCAGTTGGGATGGCATGCTGGCGATGGTTGGCAACACCGCCCCGTATTTGCAGTATGCCCATGCCCGTATCTCATCAATATTCCGCAAGGGTAATATTGATATTACGATGCTTAACAGTACAGATTTGAAAATAACGCATCCCGCGGAACGCGCGTTGGTATTAAAAATAATTGATTTTTCCGGCGTTATTCAGGTGGTCGCCACAGAACTGCGTCCACATCATCTGTGTACCTATTTAAACGACCTTGCGTCATCATTCTCGTCGTTTTACGATGCCTGTTCGGTGTTGAACGCGGACGAAGAATCAATTAAAAAATCCAGATTATTCTTATGCCAGGCAACCCGCCAAACCCTGGCATCCGGTCTCGATTTACTGGGCATTATCGCACCGGAAGAGATGTAAAGGGAAGATTTGTAGAGAAAGTGTATATTGTTATAAATATTTGTGATTTTTTATTAATTCCTAAAAGAATTAATTCGATAGCCCACGGCGTTGCTGTGGGCTATCGAATTATTGCCAATATGATATCTCTTTAGTCAAATAAACTATGTGGTCTAAGTCACATTGTTAAATTAACTGTATAAATATAATGGTATCTGTCATTTAACAAATGTCCTATTTGACAACAGTTTCACCTGAATAGTACTATTTAAAAAAAACGGAGATTAAATTAAATGAACAAGGTAATGTTAATCGTATTGCTGGTATGCGTTTCATGGAGTATCGTGTGGGCAGTTGATGCACCAGTGACAGTGCCGGCAACCCAGTTGCCAACCGTGAAAGTGAACCCCAAAGATGGCGCGGAGATGGTGCTTATTCCTGCTGGCGAGTTTCTGATGGGTACTAGTGAGGAACAACTTGCGAGATGGTTAAAGATATCACCAACAAGTAAGCGTGAATGGTTTAATAATGAGATGCCGCAGCGAAAAATAGAACTTGACACATATTATATTTATAAAACAGAAGTTACAGTTGCGCAATATCGTAAGTTTTGTAATGTAACAGGACGTGAAATGCCTGTTGAGCCTTCATGGAAATGGCATGATAATGATCCCATTGTAAATGTTTCCTGGGTTGATGCGAAGGCTTATGCCGATTGGGCTGGTGTAATTATTCCTACCGAGGCGCAATGGGAAAAGGCAGCACGCAGTGATGATGGACGCGTTTATCCATGGGGAAATGACTGGGATGCTGATAAATGTGCCAATTGGACCAATTCAGACGGAAAAAATGGTCATATTAAAGGCACACATCCAGTTGGCAGTTATCCTGCCGGTGACAGTCCGTATGGCATACATGATATGGCGGGCAATGTCTGGGAGTGGTGCGCCGATTGGTATGATGAAAATATTTATAAAACCGGATCAATAAAAAATCCGACCGGTCCAAAAGCAGGAGATTCCCGCGTTATAAAAGGTGGTCCGTGGAATTGTGATGTTGATGGAAACTAT
>CAZNLA010000466.1:0-4475 GCA_964573385.1 uncultured bacterium | reverse complement strand
GTCAGCAAACCCGGCAAACGCTGTTTTACTGGGTAATTCAGTAACATTGACAGCAACAGCAAACGGCGGGGTAAATCCGCAGTATAAGTTTATGTATGGCGCGGTGGTATTACGCGATTATGCCAGCAGTAACACCATGGTTTGGACCCCGGTAATATTGAAAACATACAGTAATATAAGCGTAATCGCAAAAGATTCGGGGGGCGTAGACCCTGCGTTAACATTGACATCCAATGATATCAGCATAACCACCAAAACCGCGCTTACTGCTGTATCATTAACGACTAACCCACTTAACAACGCACCGTATGGTATACCGGTAACACTTACCGCCACTGCAACTGGTGGTGTTAATGTGTTGTACAGATTCATGTATGGTGCAATAATATTGCGCGACTTCAATGTCAGCAACAGTTTTATCTGGACTCCTTTGCTGGTTAAAACATACAACAATATCACCGTCATCGCAAAAGACAATGGTGGTTCAGATCCAAACTTAACATTTACATCAACACCTGCGATTAATTATGTTGTAATTGCGCCACCGCCACCTACCATAACATCATTCACACCAATAACCGGCGTCGCGGGTGATGTTATTACAATTACCGGTACCAGTTTACTTGGTGCTTCATCAGTGAAGTTTAATGGTAAAGCCGCAACAGCAATTACTAACATAACCGAGGCTTCGCTGCAGGCAACTATCGCGGCGGGAACAACAACCGGTAAAATAACCATTACTACCCCGGGTGGAACCGGAACAAGCCTGACAGATTTTGTAATTAACCCAATAGGCCTTACCAGCACTAATCCTATTGACGGTGCGACGATGGTATGGGTGCCGGCAGGATCCTTCACTATGGGTTCGCCATTTGGGACAGTATGGTTGCCACAAGGATGGTATGGTGTCCCAGTTACTCAGGAAGTTACCCTTACATCCGGTTATTGGATATATAAAAATGAGGTGACCGTGGCACAATATCTCGCATTCTGTGCCGCAACAAGCCATCCATTACCAATTTGGCCGGATATTTTCTCTAATTATTATAGCTGGGCCGGAAAAAGTGGCTGGAATGACCCGGCACTGCAACAGCACCCGATAGCATGTATAACCTGGAATGACGCGAAGGCATATGCTGACTGGGCAGGGGTAAAATTACCGACAGAAGCACAATGGGAATATGCCGCCCGTGGACCAGCAGGTAACAATTACCCGTGGGGTGGCATTGCCACCGCTAATGATTATAATAATGGTTGGGATCAAACAAAAGGCGCGAATTATTATAATTCAAAGTTGAATAATTTAAGCACCTGCCCGGTAGGAAGTTATCCGACCGGGGCCAGTTGGTGCGGTGCACAGGATATGGCAGGTAATGTGGCCGAATTATGTGCCGATAAATTTGGCCCTTTCAGCGCATCACCTGTAACCGATCCTACTGGCGCTACGGCAATACAATATGACCAGTACGTTTACCGTGGAAACTCATGGGAAACAGGTGAAATTAATGCCCGAACCGTTTGTCGAGGATGTATATGGCCTTATCTCTACAGCGAGATGATTGGTTTCCGTTGTTCAGCACCCGGACCATAACAATATAATTACCTGTAAATTGTAAAACCTATATCTACCCCGCGGTAATTTCACCATCTGTATAGTGAAATTATTGCGGGGTAGAAGCTTATTATAGCAGGATAGTCTGATTTTATATTGTTTAATAAGGTAAAATGATATAAAATAATAGACATCAGGGGTAATAAAATGGCATTAAATGATAATAATTTTGGGATAATAACCGGATACCAGCCACCATGCCGGTTATCAACTACAACACGTGACTTAGCGGCACAGGCATTATCGGGTAAACTTGGGCGTGAAATGAAAAATGCTGATTTTTCTATCGACCCCGCTTTTTTTCTTACCTTACCTACACCTAATCAAATATACGCAGAGGCTATCAGGTTAATAGCGGAGAAGGCACCATTAAGGATACTCCCCGGGGAACGAATCGTTGGCTCAGCAACATTATTGGAAGCAACATATCATCAAATGCCATTGGCAAAAGTTGCGTCTATCAGTCACACCACCATCGGTTTTGAAAAAGCGCTGAAAATTGGATACCGTGGTATCCGTGCTGAAATTATGGATAAATTAGAACGTGGGGTTGATGACGATGGCGAGGATTTATTATTAGCAATGCTGGCATGCCTGGATGCTGCCGATGTCTGGCATCAACGATATCTTAATCAACTGGAAGAACAGATTTTAATAGCCAAAGGTGAGGAACGTGACGCATATTTACAGGCACTTAATGCTATGCGCCATGTTCCGGAAGAACCAGCAACTAATTTTCATGAAGCGTTGCAGTCATTATGGTTTATGTGGTGTTTTCAACGATTATGCGGAAATTGGAGCGGAATTGGACGCATTGATAAAATGCTGGGGAAATATCTACAAAGCGATTTGGATAATGGACGACTGACTTTAGATGACGCGCGCGAATTACTGGCGCATTTCTGGATAAAGGGGTGCGAATGGATACGTGGCGATTATCAGGGATCCGGTGATGCGCAATTCTACCAGAACGTCGTCCTGGGCGGTATTGATGAAGCCGGAAATAAAATAATAAATGAAATAACTTATCTGGTGCTGGATGTTGTTGAAGAATTGCATATCAGCGATTTTCCCATAGCAGTACGTTTGTCACACGATTCACCGGATAGTTTATTACGCCGTATTGCTGAAGTTCAGCGATTAGGTGGTGGTATTGTTGCTGTTTATAATGATGACCGCATCATCACCAATCTGGTAAAATTCGGATACCAAATTGAGGAAGCACGTGATTTTGCCAATGACGGATGCTGGGAAATTATTATTCCGGGCAAAACGCATTTTTCTTATGGCAATATAGACCTGTTACAACTTCTGCAGGAAACACTGGGATTAACCCCAACCGACGCCAAAACTATAAACTATCCTGATTTTGACAGCCTATACCAAAACTTCGAAATCAGATTAGCGCGTAGCCTGACCGATTTTGTTAATAATATCTGCATTAATAAAAATCCTTCCCCGCTACTTTCTATGCTGATAGATGGTTGTATAGAAAAAGGACGTTCATACAATGAACGCGGCCCTAAATATACCTCCATTTCACCCCACGCATCCGGTATTCCTGACACCGCCAACAGTCTGCTGGTAATTAAACAGGTCGTTTTTGAAAATAAAAAAATCTCTTTACAGGAATTCACAGATATCCTGCGAAATGACTGGAATGGCCACGAAGATTTGCGTTCGCGAATATGGAATCATTTTGAATATTATGGCAACGACGCTACCCCGGCAGATGAAATGGTTCAGCGTGTATTTAACTCTTTTACTGATTTGTTATCTCAGGTACCGGAACGTTTTGGGGTAAAACGTCCCGCCGGCATCAGTACTTTTGGACGCGAGATGTCTACCTTCCGCGACAATCGTCTTGCCCCGGCATCAGGCCAGCACCGTGGAACAATCCTCGCCGGCAATTTTTCCCCTTCACCCGGCACCGACCGCCATGGCCCAACCGCGGTAATCCGCTCACATTGCTCCGTCGATTTCAGCAAATTACCATGTGGCACAGTACTCGACTTAAAAATAATGCCATCATCATTAAAAGGTGAAGAAGGAATAATCGCCGTAACAGCATTAATGCGAACATTTGTGGAGTTAGGCGGCATATTCATGCAAATAGATGTCGTAGATTCCAACATGCTGCGTGCCGCCCAGGCAAACCCGGAACAATACCCCAACCTATCCGTCCGCGTATCCGGATGGTCAGCCCGTTTTGCGACACTGGATAAAGATTGGCAGGAACTGATAATTGTAAGGACTGAACAGAATATATAAGGTAGTTTTTAAATTGCAAATTGTAAATTGCTAATTGCAAATTAAAAATGCAAAATTAAAAATTATTGGCATTGCAATAAAAAGTTACATTTCATAATTAGTAATTCTTTACTGGTTTTGTGCTTTAAACAGTCACAATAGAAAAAAACACCACCAATAACTGTCACCGTGTGGAACTGGGTCGCAGCCCGGCTATTTGAAGTGTGAAGAGTGATGGGTGAAGAGTGAAAATTTGAAAAATTATCAGCATTCCAATAGAAAGATACCTTTCATAATTGGTCACCGTTTGGAACTGGGTGAGAACCCGGCTCCCACGGTAACATTAGAAAGATGACTATTCTGTTTATTGATATCGCATTACCGTTTAAATGTCTATAACAATATTAAACACCTAATATTGGATTTACCCCAAATCCATTATTATTCACATTAATTCACAAAAAAGTCAGAATTTTAAATTAAACCTTTTATAAATATTACATTCTTACTTTTTTTATTGAATATCATTTCACTGATTTACTTATATTCCGACTTCTGCGTTTTGACAGTGCATAAGTGTAACTAATTTATAATTACAAGCGGTGCACTCATG
>CAZNLA010000465.1:0-4478 GCA_964573385.1 uncultured bacterium | reverse complement strand
TTCTACTACTGAACTAAGCGCCCAATACCTTGCGAAGTAAATTATATGAATTCTTAGCTATAAATGTCAACAGGGGTATAGGGAATTTACTTTTTATATTTTATGTTCAATAATAAAATTTTCATATTCTATCAGCATTTTTTGTAATAAATCCGGGGTATTAATCCCATATGGGCATTTCTTGCGGCAATTATTACAATTTGTACAGTCGTTTATACGCCGCATATTATCCTGCCATTGTGGTAATAAAAATTGTTGATATGGCATTCTATGTAATAATAATGACATTCTTGCCGCCATTGGAATAGGAATCCCGACAGGGCATGGCAGGCAATACCCGCAGGCACGGCAAAAATTACCCATTAATTCTTTTTTATCTGTTTCAATAACTTTTAATAAATCGTCTGTGAGTTTAATATTATCTTTATCACACTGCAACAATTCTTCCAATTCATACATTCTCTGGATTCCCCAGATAGGGACAACATTATCGTATTGGCGAAGATGTGCAAAACTGGCAGGAAGGTTTGTAATTAGTCCGCCACTCATCGGTTTCATCAATATTAACCCTGAATCATTTTTCTTGCATTCATGAGATAATTCCCAGTCTTTGTCGTCAGAAAGATAATTTAATGGAAACTGTAATGTTTCATATAATCCGCTGTTGACTGCTTCTACTGCCAGGTCACGGCTATGTTGTGTAATGCCGATATGTCTTACCATACCTTTCTGCTTTGCCTCCAGCATTGCCGCGTATGATGAATCTGCATCATTCGGGTCGGGCAATTTAGCCGGGTTATGCAATTGCCAAATATCAATATAATCAGTCTGCAGATTAGTAAGGCTTGTTTGCAGGTCGCGTAACGCCCCGGTTTTGTCTGTTGCGCCTGTTTTTGTCGCAATAATAATTTTGTCGCGTTTACCTGCCATTGCCGTGCCCAGTTTATCTTCGCTGTCAGAATATGCACGCGCGGTGTCATAAAAATTTATTCCGCCATCAAATGCTGCATTTAATATCCTTACTGCTTCAGATTTTTCTGTGCGTTGGATAGGAAGGACGCCGAACGCCGTTCGGGTAACATTTAATTCGGTTTTACCAAGACGAACTTTTTCCATTTATTTTACCTGTATACGTATGGTTTTAATCTCAAATGGTTTAAATTGCAAAGTTATAGCATTATCTGTAATCATTATCTCATTCTCAATTTCTTCCAACATATTTGTTGCCAAAACTGTTTTAACCGGCAAATTAATCTTTATCTCACACTTCGTATTCATTCGCATGGATTCGTAGAAGCGCAGAATTATATCACCACTGCCATCTTCTGCCGGTTTAATTGATTCCATGATAATATTGTCCATGTCAGTTGTTATGAATGATTTATCGCCACCCGCACCGGTAACCGTAATTTCCGGAATGTTTAATTCATAACTTCGTTGTACTAATTTAGAATCCGCAAATGACCCAGACCACAGATAAAACGCATATTTAAATTGTTGCATACCTATATCGCATTTTTTATCAGGACATGCAGGTGCGCGTAATAATGTCAGGCTAATTTTATTCTTGAGTACATTTACACCATATTTGCAGTCATTCATTACTGCGAATCCGTGATTGTTTTCAACCAGTGCGGTCCATTTATGGTTTGATACTTCAAAACGGTCTTCATCCAACTGATTGGAATAATGGTTAGGGCGGGAAAGATGACCAAATTGTATTTCATGTAATGCTTCGTTGGCGTGAATATTTACCGGGAAAGATACTTTTAATAATTTATGCTTTTCTTTCCAATCAATCATGGCACTAAATTCAATTCCGCGACTGTCGCAACGGAGTGTAACATCCACGGTTATAAGGGATTCATTCAGCATTCTTGTTATTCGTAATATGCCCGCCAATGCACCGGATGATATTACCTCTATTTTAGCATCAGTTGAAAGTTGAACCGGATTTTTGATATAAGAATGATTTATATCCCAGGCTTCATATGAATTGGCGATATCCTTAAACATCTCAAATGAATTGCATTTTCCGGTAGCAAACTCAAATTGGTTTTCTTTATCAAAGATTGATATTATTTCACCAATTTCATTAAATTCTACTTTTAAATATCTGTTTTCCAGCAATTTTTCGGTTGCCACAACGGTGGTTGCGGATACCTGCGGTTCAGATTTATTAATTGTTGTCCAACCACATGATGGTACTGTAACTTCTGTGAAGTTATCGCCGTCAATATCCTGGACAGTAAGTTTATTTCCGTTTATATCTGCCACGCCGGTATAACTGTCAGGCAACTGAACCAATACTTTTCTGTCCCAATTTAATGAATTAAAGACTGTTAAAGCATCTTCATTATCTGTAAAAGTCGCTAATGCCTGTGATGCGATATCTTCGGCAGTATTTATAACCTCTGCATAATCTGCTTCTGCTTCTTCATAAACACGTTGAATAGATGAACCGGGAATTATGTCATGAAATTGATTAAGTAAAACCTTTTTCCATGTCGCATCCATAATAGCGTAAGGATAATTAAAATTATTCTCTTCTGATGCTAATATTCCCCAGCATTCTGCCTCGCGTAATGCATATTCACTTTTACGGTTACCACGTTTTGTTTTTGCCTGAGTAGTAAGAGTGCCACGATGAACCTGATAATATAATTCACCGACATATCTTGCTTCAGGATACCCACGTTTTTCTAAATCAATAAAATAATCAAAAAGGGTACTGTATTCAACTTTTGGTAATCCTTCCAGGTTTGCGGAACGCTTAATATATTCAAGATGGTCACGAGTTGCACCGCCACCACCATCGCCATGACCAAATGGGAATAACTTGGTGGATAACCCGATTTTCTGTCTTCTTTCGCGCCATCTTTCATTTATTGAATATGGTTCTGTATTTGAATTGTAATCATAATGCATGCTTACTAAAATCTCAGAGCCATCAATACCTTCCCATGTAAATGTAGTATATGGGAAAGGATGACCACCTTCATAAATACAATAAATTTTTTGTGTGCTGAAATATTTTATTCCACAACCGCGCATTATTTGTGGTAATGCTCCGGAATATCCAAATACATCCGGTAACCATAATACTTCATTATCCACACCAAATTCATCACGGAAGAATTTCTTACCATGAATTAATTGGCGAATCAAACTTTCTCCACCGGAGATATTAGTATCAGCCTCTACCCACATTCCTCCTTCCGGTAACCATCTACCTTCAGTGATTTTTTCTTTGATTTTTGCATATAGGTCCGGATAATCATCTTTTACTAATTGGTAAAGATATGGTTGGCTTTGTAAAAACATATAATCAGGATAAAGGTCCATTAATCGTAATTGCGACGCAAAAGTGCGGGTACATTTTGATGCCGTTTCGCGTATTGGCCATAACCAGGCAATATCAATATGTGAATGACCAAACGCGAAAAGGGTAGGGGCAGTCGTGCCATTAACACATTCAAATAACGGTCTAAGTCTTTCTCTGCCAGCCTTTAGGGAATTTATCATGTCATTATAGGGTAACTCAAGGTCGGCAATTATAGTGAAATCACGAAGTGCCAGAACAATTTCGGAATACCGCAATGAATCCTGGCTTACAATATCCGATAACTGTATAAGCATATTCAATTCTATCCATGCCTGATATGCCTCTTCGCACCAGATTCCAAATGTTGTTTCAACCACTGTTTGCTGTAATGCTGCTGGTTCCGGTACTGCATCCACACCATCTGGTACCGGGCCATTCCCGGAATTGCGTTTACCGTGGCCTGCGTAGCTTTCAGCCAATATTTCATAGCGTTCACCGGGGGTGGCGTCAAATGTTAAAATAATCTCTCGTCTGCCCCAGTCCTGCGCGCCAAAATGTTCGCCATTAACATAGATGGCACTTTCGTCACTGCCACTGCCTAATTTAAAGGCAATAACCTGGCCTTTGAACTCCTCAGGAATAATGACTGTGGTTTTAAACCATGCGTATTCCCATTTTGCTCCCCATTTTGTCTCTTTTGGCATGGGGACAAAAGGACAGTTAACTGCCTCAATAGCAGTTAACTGTTCGAAGGTTGTAAACCCCTCTAATTCTGTGCAAATAGGTTGATGATAAAACATAGTACGCAAACAATCACGCCAACGTTCAATTCTATGTTTCCATTCTATATCTGTAGCCATATTTATTCCTGTTCAACTGGTTTATTTTTAACTGCTGTAGTTTTTGCTTTGGTTGCAGTTGTTTTAGCCTTTACTGTAGTTGTTTTAGGTTTAGCCTTGGTTGCATCTGTCTTTTTTACTGTTTTACTGACAGATGTTGTATCAGTTTTTTTAACAGTTTTTTTTGCGGATGCTTCTTTTGCTTTGGCCAACATTTCTTCAACTATATTTTGTTCAAGTATTGTAACCCCTTCTTCGGGTAATTTTGTTAATGATCTGCATCTTGGAAAACCGCTACATCCCAGGAATTGGCC
>CAZNLA010000464.1:0-4503 GCA_964573385.1 uncultured bacterium | reverse complement strand
CTTGCACAGCTTTTGGCTTTGTGGTAATTTAAGTTACAGACAAGACACCTTCCTGACTTCGTCACTCAGTGTCAGTCCCTGATTAGCATAAACATTAAAGAGACTTTTGCAAAACCAAAATATATATATGTTATCTGTACGGAATGCCGTCCCCGGCATTCCTCTTTGAGATAGAAACTCTCTATTGATGGAATGCCGGGGACGGCATTCCGTACAATTCAGCCAGGTTTTACAAATGCAAAATTCATAAACTAATTATCTGGTCAATTCAAATACCCGGAAACCATATGCGCCTAAAGTTATCTCCAGCCACTTTTCACCGGATATAATTCCGTCTGGCATGGGTTGCGGGTTAACCATGGAAGATAAAATCTCTGTGGTTTTCCATTGTTGCAAATGTGGGTTAGTATCGCATTTGCAATCAATTGGTTTTGCTATACGCACCTTAACATTTGCGGGACGATCGGCAAATTGGATTATTATTAGCAGGCACCGGGTTTCGGTTGGTCGCAACATTCCCACCACTGCCGTGTCGCCATCAATAATAACGCCTTCTATGCTTAGTGGTGTATCCGCGCCGATTATCGGGTCATCTGCCCGCAGTCGTAATATCTGTAAAAACTCTTCGTAACCTTTTTGCCGGTTTTGTATGTCGTGTGCCAGTTGTCCCGCGGGTGGCGAATCGGATAACTGGCGGAATGTTAATGGGTCGTTAAGATATTCAGCATGGGTTTTGAATGTTGTTGGTCCCGCCAGCATGGATACTACTGTCCATGGTCTGGCTTCTTCCGAACAATAGCCTTCCACCCCATCCTCGCTGATGGCACCGGGTAACAGCGAGGCGTAACGAATCAGCAAGTAATCTCGTGCCATTTCCGGTGAAATACGCGCCGGTGGGTCTCCCAATTCTTTGGGACCGCCACCCATGCCATGGTCCCAATACGCCTTTTTAATAAATGGCACCATCGGGGTATAACGTCCTGTTGTTATATCGGCAACTACCTGTTCAACCAAACCGGAATCTTCATCAACTAAAATTGCGTCTTTGCCGGATTTGCGAATTGTTTCCGCTAATTCTGCTACCTGGTCTTCAACAGAATTACGGGTTTCACCGGGCCAAAACCAGCGGGCATGATTGCTGGCACGTGGTATGCAACCATCAATGAATACCCCGTTCCACCCGCGTTCCAGCAGGCTATTTAACTGGTTGAGCATAAATTGCCGCCAACCGGTAGAACCCGGGTCAGCATCCGGGGCATAACCGACAAATTGGGTGGCCGGTGACGAATCCCAGGCGTAAAACAACTCCTGGTTTGGCCGGTGTGTCCACCAATCGCGCCGTTCCCGTACTTCTGGCGCGGTTTTATCCAAGCCTACTGTGGTAAACCATATTCCGACATGAAAACCGAGTTCATGCATCCATTTTAACATCACCTGTTCTGCTTCTGCTCCGCCTGCTTCTTCTGATGCACGGTAATGTAATGGGCTTAGCCAGTTTGTCACCACCGGATTGGGCGATACTGCCATTATCGCGTCATAACCCCAGTCGCGCCATCGTTTAAGCATCGCGTATAAGGCGGGGTCATCCAACCGGCTGAACTCTTTATATGCTCCCGGGAAGAGGTGCAATTCTATACAACTGCGTTTTTTTACCCATTCCGCTATTTGTGGCGGGTGAATTCCATACCTTTCATCCGCGGCATCGCGCCAATCGCGTATTAATTGTACCGGCCTGCCTGTTACCGGTTTAATCTTTAAATCCCCGCCAAATATATGTGATTGCCCGGGCAACAATAAACGATCCGGCATCCAGTTAATAACACAATTAGCCGTTGACTTCCCTTCTCCCGGACGCAACCACAGGGTTGGCCGGCCATCCATCATAAACTCAAACTGCATGCCATTGGTGGTTATAGGGTCATGTAAATATACTAAAGGTAGCGCTAAACCAATACATCCGTGTGGAAACGGCATGCCTGGTTGTACCAAATCAGCTAACCTGCCTACGCCGTGGGTGCGTCCACCGTAACTGTGTGCACTGGCAAATTCCGCGTTTTCACCCAGGTATAATTCGCCTATTTCCAATTCCACCATACACAATGGTAAACGTTTGCCACCTGCGTATTGCGGGTTGCGCAACATAAACGATACTGATAATTCACCGGCTATATCTCTGATTTCAATAATTGCCTCAACGCGAGAATTATTGCTGATGGCGCGGTACCCGGTGACGGTATCATTATCTGTTAATTTTTCAATGTGGCATTTTTCAGATACACCAGCGAAAAGCACTGGATTAAAGTCAGCATCTGCCCAACCCGGCAACCCTTCGCCGGAATCCACCATTCCCCATACATTGAAAATGTTAGCGCCACGCACCTTTACCCTAATCGGCGCATCAATGGATATCCCATTGGGCAATATCCATGATAGTCGTAAACCGTTATTAATGTCATAATTTAATGATGCCTGCATGTTATTCTCCCTGTAGTTAAACTACCAGATGTCTTTTTTTGTCAGCGATGGTGATAATCGAAATGACCTACTAAAGCGAAAGCTATGTAATATAAATAATTTCGCTAAATGTATCATTTAAATCGACTTTTTGTAAGTATTTATTTTACATGGAGAGATATTTGTAAAGAAAATGTTGGAAAGTTTACTGTTTTCAGTAACAGGACTTTCGCTTTTTAATAGAAATCTGCTTAAAAATGGTTGCTTCGACAGGCTCAGCGACCGGTCACTGAGTTTGTCGAAGTGACCGTAAGCGAAAGTCCTAAAGTAGTTTCACCTTATAAATACAATCGGACCGCAGGTTTGTGCCTGCGGTCCGTTTGTCTTTCATTTTATCTTTATAACCGGTCACTTTACATGTCAAGGTGTCCTTAAGTGATAGTCCAGTTTATAATAAAGGCAAATATTCTTTTATTTCGAAGTCGGTTATATGGGTGCGGTATCTTTCCCATTCGATATATTTATTGGCGATAAATTCGCGGAAAACGTGTTCACCCAGGGCTTCTTTAACCAGTTCAGATTTTTCGCAAAGATGTATCGCTTCCAATAAACTGCCTGGCAACGCTTTAATATTCAGGGATTCTTTTTCTGCCGCGGTTAATTCAAAACTGTCCCTTTCTAATGGTGCCGGGCATTCTAATTTGTCTTCAATACCGCGTAATCCTGCCGCCAACATTACTGAGAATGCCAGATATGGGTTACATGCCGGGTCCGGACTGCGCAATTCTATACGCGTCGACATTTCGCGTCCCGGTTTGTACATTGGTATTCGTATCAGATTACTGCGATTGCGTTGTGCCCATGATACATTAATTGGTGCTTCAAACCCCGGTACTAACCGTTTGTAACTGTTTACCCACTGATTAGTAACCGCGGTAAATTCCGGAGCGTATTTTAAAATACCAGCGATGTAATGTCGACAAATATCGCTTATGAAATATTCGCCGTTTTTATCAAAGAACGCGTTTTTATCATCTTTAAATAATGACTGATGCACATGCATACCACTGCCATTTTGTCCGGCTATTGGTTTTGGCATAAATGTCGCGTATACGCCATTCAAATATGCAATCTCTTTAACTGTTAACCGATATGTCATCATAATATCGGCCATGGACAACGCGTCAGTGTATCTCAGGTCGATTTCGTGCTGACTGGCGGCAACTTCATGATGGCTGAACTCAACTGCTATCCCCATATCTTCAAGCGCCAATACGGTTTCGCGGCGTAAATCCATCGCTTCATCACGCGGGGTTAAATCAAAATATCCGCCACGGTCCAGCGGGGTTGGGTCTTCCGGACTGCGGAAATAGAAAAATTCTGCTTCCGGACCAACCTGCATGGTGTAACCCATGTCGGCGGCTTTTTTTAGATTGCGTTTCAGCACCTGGCGTGGGTCACCCGGATACGGCAATCTGTCCGGTGTTATAATATCGCAATACATGCGTCCCACTGATTTCTCGCGCGGGCGCCATGGTAATATGGTAAAGGTGGCCGGGTCGGCTACCGCCACCATGTCGCTTTCATCAATGCGGGTAAATCCTTTGATAGATGATCCATCAAAACCGATGCCTTCATCCATTGCTTTGTCTAATTCTTCAACCGGAATACTGAAAGATTTCAGAAATCCCAGGATATCTGTAAACCATAATTTAACAAACTTAACATCGTATTCACGTACTTTGCGGATAACTTCATTACGTATAGAAGTCGGTTTTTTCTGGTTGGCTGCCATGCGACAACACCCCCTAAATAAAATTCCCAATTTTGATTTTACCATTTTACAGCCGAATTGTTACAGATATATTTCGTAGATAATCCTTCTGCAAGATGATTATACTATTCAGACGCAAATCAGTAAATTATTTTATAAAAAAGATACCTTGCAATCATTAAAATATCTTATTTTATATGCTTTAAGATTAAAAAATGTCGTTTAGTCGAGTAGAGAGCTCCATACTTTTGTTGCACCGATGGCTCTGATTACCG
>CAZNLA010000463.1:0-4508 GCA_964573385.1 uncultured bacterium | reverse complement strand
AATTTTTTATCCCATAATTTTCCAGTGTACTCGACAATCCGCATACTATGTGCTGGTTGGTTTTCATACATTAACATTCTGTCGCTCAGTCGCACCGGCGTGGTCTCGGGAAAGGAACTCAGCACGTGAACAGGCGCAGATCATCCGCCCCTTCGCATCATAAATCGCCAGTGATACGTTGCCAGACTTGTTGAGCATGAATGGGATGTCGACGGCATATGCTGACGAAATTAATGCCAACATCATGTATATCACAAAAGATTCTATTAATAATTTCATAAATTGTCACCCCAGTAACATCTTTAGTTGTATATTTCATTCAATTTCAATGCATAGAGGCTCTTGCAAAACCCAATTTATTGCGAGCAAGATGCTCGCAATACTCTTTTTTACATAGGTTTTGCAAGAGCCTGCATAATCAGATTATACTAACAGAACTTTCGATATTCAAGAAAAATCTGCTTGAAAAATAGTCGCTTCGACAGGATCAGCGACCGGTCACTAAGCTTGTCGAAGTGCCTTTCAAGCAAAGGTCCTGTTATTAGCAAATTATGGCAACGAATGACCACAATTTGCGCAGAATTTCCAACTGGTAAGGATAGTCGCGCTGCAATATGGACAAATTGCGCTTACACTACTTGATCCATTTGAATAGAATTTAAGTGCGCGAACGCCGATACTATTGGCATTATTTGTTAATGCTATTGTCCGTGGGTCACTCCAGGTTCCTGCTATAATTGGCTGTGTTTTGGTAGGTTTGTTACCCCATAACAACGTTGCCTGTCCCATGCAGACTGTTAGCGTAAATGGAAGCCATGCATTTTGATAATTAGTATTGGGTCCATCAATCTCTAATTTATTAAAATATGTGCGATTAACATGACCGGCACTGATTGATGTATAACCAGCTAAAGGATCCCCACGGGTAAACATTAGTTCAAATAATATCTTTCCGGAACTATCTTTAACACGTAAGGCATTTTGTTCACCGGCATTACCAACAGTAGATAGATTTACATTACCACCGAGCTGCCAAACAGCTACATTAGCACGATTACCCAGATTATACGTAGCAGACGAGGCACTGCCACTCACCCACAAATATGGGGTCGGGGTACTGGCAACTACAGTGACTCCGGCACCAACTCCGCTCCAACTTCCTGTAGAGACACCAGGAACCATACCAGACATCAAATCTTCAGTCGGCTCATAAACAAAGCGAGGATTTCCTGAGGTTTCAACATGACCATCTAAATATGCTGCAATAGCACTATTCGAATGCCGCATATCGACATTTGGAAGTGCCCAAATAAGATTGTCGAAAGTCTGTGAATCCGCTAATAACAATGCATTACTGGGGTCAGCGAATGTGCCGATGGATTTGCTGGCTACAATACCGCTATATCCATAAGCGACCGCAGTTGCTTTCCCTTTCGTTGGACATACCAGCACTCCGGCATCCACTTTCAAATCGTTCCATACAGTACTGGAAGATGGTAATGTTTCTTCATGGTCTTGTGCGTACATCTGCATACTTGCCGCAATCTGCCGTTGATTGCTGGTGCAAGTAGATTGTCGCGCTTTCTCACGCGCCCGTGCAAACACAGGAAATAGTATTGCGGCGAGGATAGCAATAATGGCTATCACGACCAGCAATTCGATAAGGGTGAAACCTTTTTGATTAGTTTTCATGGATTTTCTCCTTTTTGATGAAATACAAATTACTTTCACGTGAAAGTAACAAGTTGAAATAATTATAATGATAATTAATGGCGATGTCAATATGTTTACCAGCTTTTTCAAACTTTTTTTTTGTAAAAAATGGCTCTATGAGCTTTTATGTGGATATACTCAAAAAGAACTTTACCCAAACAAAAAAAGTTATTATTTTTTTGGATTTAATCATTTGAGGCTATTGTAAAACCCGATGGGACAGACACCATCATGGCTTCGCCACTCGGTGTCAGTCCCTGATTTACTCTCAAAAAACGTTAAACCACAATCTGAAAGTTAGAAAAAAATATAGGTTTTGCAAGAGCCTGATAGACAAGTATATTATCAACCTGATATTTTACCACTGGTTATAAGCGAACTGCAGTTTTGAGGTGGTTGTTCGATAACCATCACTCAACCATCCTCCGTTTTCTGCAAACCAAAACTCTACCGTCGCCGGAGCAAGAGGTGTGCCACTTGCAGAGGCAGTGGCCGTCTTACCATTGTAGACCATAGTCATCTTATTTTGCCCATATGTTAGCGAGAAAGGCATCTGGGCGATGACTAATGAAGTAGGGCCTGAGCCAGTGCCGGTGAACATGGTAGTGCCGGCAGGGAATTCCAAACGCTTTTGATTCCAAGACCCAGTGAGGAGAATCGTACTGATGGTAGTTCCACCGCTATCTTTCACCCGAATTCCGCCATCGCAATTATAGTTCGTCCCATAAAGCCACCCGATCTGCACCCACAGATTGCCAGTCATACTCCAGCCAGCTGTGTCTGCTGGAATCGCTGGTAGTGTACGCGTTGCCGTAATGCTGTTACCACCGGCCACCGTAGGGCTGAAACAATGCATCTCTACCTGCAACCCGGTAGTAGTATTATAAGTTGCATTTGAGGTACTGGTGTTGTATGTCGTCGATTTCGTCACTGTCCACCCATTGCTGCCACTTGGTAACGCGCCAGCCGATAAACCTGAGAACAAATCCACCATCGTTGCCTTGGTTAATACTGAAATACTACTGGTGTCACTAACACTAACATGACCATCCAGAAAAGTGGAAATCACTTTTCCAGTGTGCCGCGCATCCAACTCAGAACTCCATGAACATACATTAGTAATGCCGCCAATGTCAGTTTTCGCGACTCCATCTACCGTCATCATCATCAAGGTGGGATCTGTCACCTCACCCAACGCCGTACCGCCTAGATACCTATGATACAAATAACCATTTGGAGTCTGTTTCCCTTTTGTCGGACACACAAGCGTCCCTGGATCGGGATTGATATCCTTCCACACTGTTTCTGCCAACGGCAGAACCTCCTCATGATCTTGAGCATACATTTGCAAAGACGCCGCAATTTGGCGTTGGTTGCTGGTACAGGTTGTCTGCCGTGCCTTCTCACGCGCGCGGGCAAAGACGGGGAATAGAATTGCGGCGAGGATGGCAATAATGGCTATCACAACCAGCAATTCGATAAGGGTGAAGCCTTTTTGACTGGTTTTCATTGTTTTCTCCTTTTTTGATGAAATACATTTTAACTTTCACGAGAAAGTAATAATTTAAATAATTATAATGATAATTACTGGTGATGTCAATATTTTTTACCAGCTTTTTTAAACTATAATTTATACAGGACATTCGCTTCTAAAGTGAAATCTCCTTGAAAATGGTCGCTTCGACAGTCTCAACGACCGGTCACTGGGCTTGTCGAAGTGACTTTAAGCGAAAGCCCTGTTCCTGACTTCCGCATGATTTAAGAAAAATCGAGTATTTTTATCACATTTACTCTCAAAAATCAAGATTTTTCTTTGAATTTGGGGCACTGAAAGTGATAAAATAGGACTATAATGTATGTCCGAAAAATAAAATCCAGAAGTTCGACATGCTTTCAAATTGGTAAAAAGTCAAATGGTAAATTTGTTTTAATTAAACATGTTGGCTGCGCGCTAATTCCTGAGCAAGTAGAGATTTTGAGAAAAAAAGCATATGATGAATGTGAACGATTGAAATTTGAGTTTCAATTATCTTTATTTCCTACGGTTAAATTAGATTTTAAAGCCAAACTAACAAATTGGCACATCACAGGATTCCATCTGGTATTTGGCCACATATATGACTTGATAGGTTTTCCTTCAAACATGCTTAGAGACCTCTTAGTGGCTCGCATTGCTTATCCTAAGAGTAAACTGGCTACTTCGCGTTATCTTGACGAATATATAGGTATTTCTATATCAGCCGATAAAATTTATCGCTTTTTAGATACACTTAACAAAGAGCAATTAACCAGAATAGCTTTTGATTTTGTGTCAAAAAAGAATAATGGAATTGCTCTAATATTCTATGACGTAACAACTTTATACTTTGAAGCTGATGAAGAAGACGAATTGCGAAAGAAAGGTTATTCAAAAGACCATAAAAATGAACAGCCTCAAATAGTGCTTGGGCTGTTTGTTGATAAAGATGGTTATCCTTTTGATTTCAACTTTTATGAAGGTAATACTTTTGAGGGGCATACTTTTCCCAAAGCAATAAAATCTTTGACAACCAGGTATAATATAGACGAATTGGTAGTAGTTGCTGATGCAGGTATGCTATCTGATAAAAATATCAGTTTTTTGGAAACTGAAAATATCTCCTACATTGTAGGTGCAAGACTTAAATCAATGTCCAGTACATTTAAAGATCAAATGTTTAATAATAATTTTGATAAGAATCCTACCTCTGATATTATATGTGATATTAAAGTAAACCAGACTGTAAAACAAAGAAGATTAATTGTTAATTATTCAG
>CAZNLA010000462.1:0-4514 GCA_964573385.1 uncultured bacterium | reverse complement strand
TGAACCCCGCCAGGACGGGAACGTAGCAACGGTAAGGTGCACCCTGCGTGTGCCGCCGGTAACCTGACCGGAGCAACCTGCGCCGTGACCGTCTGGAACATTTAGCTCGACGATAGGTGCACGATCGAACCCTTTTACCCCAGTAAAATTATGCTGGGGTTATTTGTTAGGTAAAAGATGTTTATAGATTTAGCTAAAATTACAGTAAGCAGTGGTGATGGTGGCAACGGGGTTGTAGCATTTCATCGCGAAAAATTTGTGCCACGTGGAGGTCCTGACGGTGGCGATGGTGGAAAAGGTGGCGATATTATTATCACCGCACAATCCCGGGTAAGAACTTTATTAAGATTCCGATATGATAAATCTTTTAAAGCCGATAATGGTGGTCATGGTAGCGGTAATAACTGTCATGGCAAAAACGCAAAAAGCATAAATATAACCGTGCCGATTGGTACAGTTATTTATGAAGAAGGTAGTGAAGAACCGTTAGCAGATTTGAACCGCGAAGGAATGAGCGCAATTGTAGCTATTGGTGGACGTGGTGGTAAAGGAAATCAGCATTACGCGACACCATCAAGACAAATACCACGATTTGCGGAAAAGGCGAACCCGGTGATTCCAGAAGTATACGAATGGAATTAAAATTGTTAGCTGACGTCGGTTTAATAGGTTTGCCAAACGCAGGGAAATCAACCTTGTTAGCGTCATTATCCGCGGCACGTCCAAAAATTGCGGATTATCCATTCACCACATTAGAACCCCAATTGGGTGTGGTAGGAATAGATGATGAAAGTTTTGTTTTAGCTGATCTTCCCGGACTTATTGAAGGTGCTGCCGAAGGAAAAGGCAGGGGACTCGATTTCCTGCGTCATGCTGAAAGAAGTCGTGTTTTATTACACATTGTCGATGTTAGTGGAGGTTTTGCCGGAGAAATAGATCCGATGGAATCTTTCCAAACTGTTAATCACGAAGTTTACAGTTATGGTGAAAAATTACAAAACTTACCTATGATTGTCGCGTTAAATAAAAATGATTTACCAACTGCGGAAGAAAACAATCAAAAAATGATAGATTATCTGACACAGGAAGGATATCCTGTATTCCCAATCAGTGCAGTCACCAGAAAAGGATTGACTGAATTAACCAGAGCGTTAATAACAAAGTTAAAAGAGTCAGAAACAGAAAAATCAGCATCAGACCATGAAAAGCCACAAAGAATTGTTGTCAGAAGAGCAAAACGTGATTTGGATATAAGCCTGATTGACCACGGAGTTTGGCAAGTCACCGGCAGTGGTGTGGAAAGACTAGTCGCAATGACGGATATGCAAAGCGAAGAAGGTCTGGAAAGATTACAACGCACATTAGAAACCAGAGGTGTATTTAATGAAATGCGTAAACGTGGAATCCGCGAAGGCGATACCGTTGTTATTAACAATATAGAGCTTGAATTTACATAAAATTATTTTTATATGGAAAATCAAGATATAGATTTTATAAAATAACAGATAATGATAATACATAGAGATATTTTTTAGAATTTTTGCTGTCAATAAAGCGTACTTGTCACAACAATATGGTAATATAAGCGTGAGAGTAAACAGATTATGACAGCAATAAATTTTAAAGAATGTCATTCGTTTCAACGAACTTTTTATTATGACTAATTGAGGTATACCTATGCTTGATAGTGAACAAAAGTTACAAAAATTTGTTGAGGTATCACTAAAAATCGCAGAAATTAACGATCTTGATGTATTGTTAGAGATGATATTAACTTACGCGCGGGATTGTGTTAACGCTGATTCTGGTACTATATATATAAAAAAAGGTAACGAACTCCATTTTACTTATGCACAAAATGAAACTTTGCGAAAAAGACTAAAACCCGGTCACAAATTAATTTACACCAGTTTTAGTATGCCAATTAATCGTCAGAGTATTTCTGGTTACGTCGCAGATACCGGAGAAATACTAAACTTGCCGGATGTATACAGTTTACCTGATGATGTTCCGTATAATTTCAATTCATCATATGATAAAAAAGTTGGTTACCGGTCAACCAGTATGTTATCTGTGCCAATGCATACCAGCAGAGGAGAGATAATCGGCGTTCTGCAAATTATTAATGCCCTGGATGACAACGGAAATTCAATACCATTTTCTGATGATGATGTCAGGTTAATTCGTTTATATGCGAATAATGCCGCAATCGCTTTAGAACGCGCGCAAATGACCCGTACACTATTATTACGAATGATTAGCATGGCAGAACTACGTGACCCAAAAGAGACCGGACCCCACGTAAACAGAGTTGCCGCGTATTCTATAGAAATTTATGAACGCTGGGCAAATAACCGGGGAATACCCGCAGATGAAGTTAACAGAAATCGAGACATATTGCGTATGGCAGCGATGCTTCATGATGTTGGAAAGGTAGCAATATCTGACACCATATTGAAAAAACCTGGCAGATTCACCCCGGAAGAGTATGATATTATGAAGACACATACCTACCAGGGTGCAAAGCTTTTTGCGAATCCAAGTTCACAATTTGATGAAGCCGCTATTGAAGTGGTAATGAATCACCATGAAAATTGGGATGGCAGTGGATATCCTGGATATGTTGATATCATTTCCGGTTTATCACATGCTGACCACCAGACAACAGATGGTAATATTGAAAAGAAATACAACGATCAAATCCCAATATTTGGCAGAGTTGTGGCAATTGCTGATGTCTTTGACGCAATGATTTCTCGCAGATGTTACAAAGACCCTATCGCGGAGACCGAAGTACTGGATGTAATGAAAAGTGAAGCAGGGAAAAAGTTTGATCCTGAAATGATAGAAGCATTTCTGGAAGTTGTAGATAATATTCGTGCAATAAGTGACAAATATAAGGATGATGAAAAATAACTACTTTCAATGACAATATGGTTTTAAAGTCAATTATACTGTTTATTATACTAACCTGTATCGGCCTGGTAATAACCCGGTTGATGGAAAAGCTGTTCACTCATTTCAGATCACGTGAGAATAAAGTTGGTAAGGAATTTGTATATCGTAACCATCCGAAAAGAAAAAAACCTTTGGGTGGCGGTATCGCGATATTTTCTACAATTTTCATAGGTTTCATAGTTGCATATTTTCTATTCGGTAATTATTGGCAACAGCAGAGTGGAGATTCCGGTTTCACACGTTTAACAATCATGGCCATATGGATTATTTCCGGTTTGTTATTTGCCGGTATAGGTTTTTTTGATGATTGGCGCAAGGTGAATGCGTCGCGAGGATTACCTGAATACCTGAAAATAGGATTGCAAGGAATTGCGGCGTTAATTATCACATTATTAATAACATATTTTAACCAGCACGAAACCCTACGAATTTTTCTACCTTTTATTGGTTGGGTAGATCCTGGATATTATTATTTACTTATAGGGATGCTCCTTATCGTCGGAGCATCCAATGCGGTAAATTTAACAGATGGTATGGATGGATTAGCTGGTTCCTGCCTTGCTGATTGCTATTTAGGTTTCTTTCTTTTATCTGTAATATTTGCTACATCACCAATACCATTTCCTATTACAATAATAACAATGTCCGCATTAATCGCCTTTTTAGTTTTCAACAAACCTAAAGCACGTATTATAATGGGCGATACCGGTGCATTAGGAATGGGAGCAGCAATTGCTGTTTTAGGAATGATGTCGCACACAGAATGGTTACTATTATTACTGTGCGCACCATTTTTATTATCAGTTTTTTCAGTAATGATACAGGTTTCAACTATAAAATTTTTCCATGGTCCGGTGCAATTATTAAGACATCAGACAACAGAAGTTACCCGACCATTCATAATAGCCCCACTTCACCATCATTATCAATCATTGGGTGATAGCATATGGAAAATTTTGGGTATTTACAATGCGCTTGGTTTAGTATCTATCTTACTGGCGGTGATAGCTTTCTTTTTTCATAATCATTTATATATATCTTCTATTGTCTGGTGTATAGGTTTTTCTGTAATAATATTAATACTCATCTTTGCCGCTTTTCAAAAATTGCGTTTAGCCAGTTATTTTTTCGGTTTGTCATCCAATACACCTGGTGAAGAGAAACGATTAACCATTTTCAAAGGGATGCCTGTTACATTGTTTGGAAACAAACTATTTCATGAAGAGATACAAACACCGATTACAGAAAGTATGATGAATAAAATTGCCGCAGAAGGTATTTTGTGGAGAAATGTATCAGAAATTGAAGCAAGTATTTCATTAGGTAAGATCTATAATGAGTTTGAGTTTCACCATGAAGCAGCACTTGAATGGGAGAAGATACCACAACGTAATCTGTTATTAAGAACACCAGTTGTGATTGCCCTGGGAAGAATTTATCTCAATACCAAAAGACCATTGAAGGCAATTGAAATGTTAGAAAAATTGCCGGAAGGTATATTAATCGCCAACGGATTAATTGAGATTATTAATCAGGAAAAACATCATACCAAACAA
>CAZNLA010000461.1:0-4525 GCA_964573385.1 uncultured bacterium | reverse complement strand
ATGCGGAATATCATTTGAGGAACTGATTACACGCATGTTTTCCTTCAACGCGCCATATGGTGCCTGGCCGGAATGTATGGGATTAGGGACAAAAAATGAATTTGATGAAAATTTAATAATTCCTGACCCTTCATTATCACTGGACAAAGGCGCAATTCTGCCCTGGCGCGGAATACGCGGTTGGTATTTGTCTACCCTTATCGCCGCCTGCCACGCATTGGAAATACCGACAGATGTACCGATAGAGCAACTGGATAAAAAAGCAGTTGAAATTATAATGTATGGCACCAAAGATGACAGGAAATTCCGGGTGCGCCATAAAAATACCGCCGGACGAACCATGGTATATGATTCACGTTGGGCAGGCGTAGTAAAGTTGATGGAAAAAGAGTTCACTGATACCTCCAGTGATGACAACCGCGATAACCTTAACCAATTCATGCGGGTTAAACCATGCCCTGCCTGTAATGGCAAACGATTACGACCAGAGATTTTATCGGTGAAAATGCATGGCAAAAATATCTCTGAGACCACATCAATGTCTATCGGCGAAGCGATGGACTGGTTTAACACTCTGGAACTTTCTCCACGTGAAGCGATAATTATGAACCAGGTGGTGAAGGAAGTTAAAGCACGATTAAGATTTCTGCTGAATGTCGGCCTTGATTACCTTACCCTTGACCGTGCGGCCTACACCCTGTCCGGTGGCGAGGCGCAACGTATACGCCTGGCGACTCAAATCGGCAGTGGGTTAATGGGGGTTCTGTATATTCTTGATGAACCATCCATCGGTTTGCACCAACGCGACAACGACAGGTTAATTGAAACACTTATATCACTGCGCAACGTCGGCAATACCATAATTGTGGTTGAACATGACGAACATACCATGCGGGCAGCAGATTACATAGTTGATATTGGCCCCGGTGCCGGTGAACATGGCGGAGAAGTAATATTTGCCGGCACACCGCAGCAATTACAGGATTGTAATTGCAGTGTGACCAGCGATTTTCTTACCGGCAGAAGAAAAATTGCTGTTCCGGAAAAACGCCGGGAAGGCAACGGGAAATGTATAGAAATTCGGCGTGCCCACGAACATAACCTGAAAGATATTGACGTTAAAATACCTTTGGGTAAGTTCGTCGCCATCACCGGGGTATCCGGCAGTGGCAAATCCACATTAATGGAAGATATTTTATACAAACGGTTAATGCATCGGTTGCAGGGAGCACGGACATTATGGGGCAAACATGACGAAATATTGGGGATTGAAAATATCGACAAAGTAATAGATATCGACCAGTCACCCATTGGTCGCACCCCGCGCAGTAACCCGGCGACATATACCGGCGTATTTGATCTTATTCGCACATTATTTTCACAAACCCAGGAAGCAAAGGTACGTGGATATCTGCAGGGCAGATTCTCGTTTAATGTAAAAGGCGGCCGATGCGAAGCGTGCCACGGCGACGGCATTATTAAAATTGAAATGCATTTTTTACCGGATGTATATGTTCCATGTGAAATTTGTAAAGGCGCACGCTACAACCGCGAAACTCTGCAGGTTCATTATAAAGGCAAAACCATCAGCGATGTATTAAATATGACAGTTGCCGAAGGATTGCGATTATTTGAAAATATACCGCGAATTGCCAACAAATTGCGGACATTATGCGATGTTGGGCTTGATTATATTCGTCTTGGTCAACCCGCCACCACCCTGTCCGGCGGTGAAGCACAAAGGGTGAAACTATCCACCGAATTGGCACGACGGGGAACCGGCAAAACATTATATCTGCTGGACGAACCAACCACCGGACTGCATTTCGCCGATATCGAAAAATTACTTACCGTATTGCAAAGACTGGTAGATTCTGGTAATTCTGTGATAGTAATTGAACATAACCTGGACGTAATCAAACAATCCGACCATATTATAGATATGGGTCCGGAAGGCGGCAACAAAGGTGGAATGGTGGTTGCAGAGGGAACACCAGAAGATGTGGCAAAGGTAAACGCCAGTTACACCGGAAGATTTTTGCAGAAGATCTTGTAACAAGTTAATGCAAGATAATTCCATACATAAAAGTCAGGATTTTACAAAAGTCACTTCGAAAGGCTTAGTGACCGTGAGTTCTACTGGTTACTGAACCTATCGAAGTGACCATATCTGAAAACCGAACACTTACCTATTTTTTCAAATGTTCACCAACTGCATATGCCATCAGACTATCACCATGCCGAATAAATAGACGACCATCTGATAGTGCCGGGTGTGCCCAGTGTTCGCCAGTGCCTTTAGTGATTTTAAACTCGCTAATCGGGGAATATTCTTTTGGATTGGCTGCTGCCAAACGAAATGTTCCATCGGTAAAATAGATATAAAGCATACCTTCCGCAGAAATGATTGATGCGTCACCTATCTTTTTAATATCATATTGTATTTTACCATCAAGAATATTAAAAGATATTAAACTTTTATGGCTTGGCCCCTGCCCCGGGGTCGCGTATACATAACCATCAACCACTACCACCCCACCATGGTGAACACCCATAAGATTCTGGGTCCATAATTTTGTTATTTTTGTGTTATCTGGTGAAATGGTAAAACCTTCGGCAGCACAACCAGTCTCGCCGGATGGCAGGTATAGAATATCATTCGTAAATAACGGGGTAAAACATGGCCAGCAATCACCCTTTTTCTTATCAAAATATGTGTAACTCCAGTATATTTTGCCATTGGATGGATTCAGGGCATAAACAGAGTTTGCCAACATAGCAATTACCATTGATTTTCCATTTGCTTTAATTAAGGTTGCGGAATTATATCCCTGAATCTCACTTATGCCATCAGTCTTCCAAACGAATTTACCGTTATTTTTATTAAACGCAACTATACTGGCGTTTGGCCCACCCGGGCAAACTATTACATTGCTGCCCACCACTAACGGCGATTCGCAAATACCATGATTCACCAATGCTGCTTTGTATTCTTTTAGTGTATCAACAGTCCATATTATATTTCCGCGATGCGCGTTAATACAAGCTAACACCCCGTTTCCGCTGTAAACATATACTTTGCCATCATTCACGGTGGGGGTACTGCGCGAACCATTATAACTGCGGACATATTCCGGACCATAAATGGTTTTCCATAACAATTTACCATTCATGTCATATGCAAACAGAATCCCATCTTTACCTACAAGTCCTATCGTATATACAATATTATTGGCAATGACGACTGATGAATATCCTCTTCCAATTCCATCAACCGACCATAATAAAGTCGGTCCGTCCTTTGGCCATTCTTTAAGTAAATGAGTTTCTTTGGACAGTCCATCACGATTTAACCCGCGCCATTGTGGCCAATCCGCAGTGAACCCGTTTGTAGTAAAAACACATAAAATAGTTAGCAAAAACAATGTTTTAATATAGTTGGCCATTTCAAATTATCCCCTATTTAATCTTCTTTATTAATTCACGTTCTTCATTTAATAATGTTACACCATTCGCGCGAATACGCAAGTATACCATTTTATTTTTTAATCCCTTAGCGTATGTCGTCGCGGTGTCGATATATTTAAAATATTCCGGTGGAATCTCTTTCAGTTTTTCCAGCAATTTCTTCTTCTCTGCTATGGGCATCTTCTCTGTCGCACCGGCGATTTCTAAAGAATTAACAGGTTGAACCATATCCATCCTTAAATCAAAATCTTTCTTTATCGATTGCAAATCACCATTGCGCAAAATAATATCCGCGTATTCTGTTGATTTTTTAGTTTTCGCGTATACCATCGCAATAATATTCATTTCGGTAATTTCATTACCCTCTATTCTTAACCGCACAGCAACTATTTTCGTGTGGTAAACAATCTTTTTCTTTAATCCGGCAGATACTGCTTCATAAATTTCTTCACCATTGCTGCCACCTTTTATTGATATTTTTAATACCGGTGGCGCTTTTTGTTCCGGTGGTCGGTTAAGATATTGTATATATGTGACAGAGGAAAAAATTAAAATTAATACCAGGCTAACCAAAGCAGTTTGCCATTTTTCTGATTTTGTCAGTTTCCAAAATCCTAAATTTGCCAATAACGCACCACCGCAAATAAACGGCAACCCGGGTAAATAATCAATTTTCGGTAATGATATTCCACCTAATTCCTGCCCGGATAGCGCAAAAATTACTGATGAAATCATAAAGCCAATGATTATACCCCACATGGTGCGACGGGTAGAAAAACCAAAACGATGCGCGCAGGTAAGGAAAAATGCCAGAAACACAAAGTCACCCAGGCCTATTTGTGACGGTGGCGCAATTTGTGTGAATACCTGCGCGATGCCGGAGGGTATTTGTTGAATTATATTTTCCGGCACTGTCGGTGCGGCAGTCGGTGCTGACCCAAATCCACTGTAAACCGCAACTCCTGTTGACGACTCGCTCATTGCTTTCATTGGGCCCCAAAATACTCCCCAAAAATCAACCAGTGATGCCACCAGGCCAACCGGTATCAACATTGCT
>CAZNLA010000460.1:0-4528 GCA_964573385.1 uncultured bacterium | reverse complement strand
AGGTGGGCCGGGGAAATGTGATGTTTATGGAAACTATAGCGTCATTAACCGAAGCGTAAACCGCGACTACAATAGTCCGGAACTTTATGGAAATAATCTTGGTTTTCGTTGTGCTGTGTTGACAACTGCAAAACCTACAGTTGCCACTGTAACGAAGACTATTGTAAAAAAAAATAATCCTAAAGATGGCGCGGAAATGGTGCTTATTCCCGCCGGTGAGTTTTTAATGGGCAGTAAAGACGATGATAAGATAGCTGAAGATAATGAAAAACCACAGCATAAAGTGAATCTGGATTCTTATTATATTTACAAAACCGAAGTAACGGTGGCGCAGTTCCGCGAGTTTTGCCACGCCACCGGGCGAAAGAGTATGCCAGAAAAACCACTATGGGGGTGGATAGATAACCACCCGATAGTAAATGTAAGCTGGAATGACGCAAAGGCATATGCCGACTGGGCAGGGGTAAAACTACCCACCGAGGCACAATGGGAAAAAGCCGCGCGTGGTACTGATGGCAGAATATACCCATGGGGTAACGAATGGGACGCGACGAAATCTGTAAATTATTCTAATTCAAAGGAAGGTACAAAACCGGTTGGCAGCATTTTGGTGGGTGCCAGTCCGTATGGATGCCTGGATATGGCAGGTAATGCTTGGGAATGGTGTGGAGATTGGTATGGTGAAGATTATTATAAAACCGCACCAATAAACAATCTTACCGGTCCGGAAAAGGGTGATTACCGCGTGCTGCGGGGTGGTTCGTGGAATGACCGCAACTACGGTCGCAGCGCCTATCGCAACTACGTCTACCCGGTCGACTACTACTGCTACATCGGTTTCCGTTGCGCCTCACCAGGACCGTAATGAAGATTTGGAGAGTGAAATTTAGGAGAGTGAAATTTGGACTTTGTCTTAACCATTTTTTTAAATCAGGGAATCTTTTTAATCCTATAAATCAAGGTTAAAGATATTATAATTCATTCTCTAAAAAAAGTTACCAGAAAATGGTTTCTTGAAATTCCTTTAAAAACCATTGCGCATTTATTTACTCTGTGGTAGCATCACTTTATGGATTAGCATCCACGAAATATTGTTATAATTCTTTGAATCTATTCATATATAAGGTATTGGTGGGCATTTTGATTGTTATAAATTTCAAGAGATTTTATCAGATATTATTAATGTTGCTAATTACAATATTAAGCAGTAATCTTTGCAACTCCTCTGAAAAATTACCCATTGTTGATGACGGCAAGAAAAAACCTCAAGACAGTATGTTACATCTCAGAGCACAACTTACCACTGATAAGACTCATGTATTGTTTGGTGAACCGATCTGGGTAAATTTTTCTTTAATTAATGCGGGGTATGAAAATGCAGGTTTTTCCAGATGTGAATCTCCCGGTACAAATTATCTTAATTATGAGATAAAATCTCCGGGTGAGCAGATTCGTACGTATGAGCCATCATTTTCTTTTTCTACAAATACAAGGCCTATAAAATTACTACCTACATTGCAACCCGATGATTTCTTCTCGCGAACAGACGAACTTACCTATGAAGGAGGGCATCGTGGAATACTAATAAAAAAAGCCGGGGAGTATATAATTCGTGCGGTTTATTATCTACCGGACGGTATACAAGGTGGACCATTGACTGTTCGTTCTAATGGCGTATGCATAGTGGCAGAAGAGCCAAAAGGTATAGATAAGGATGTTTTTGGCATGTTGACTGAGCAAATTGAAAAAAAAGACAAGGATGGTTTCTGGACTGCTAATGAAACATTTATCCCGGTATACGAAGCAATTATTAAAAAATATCCGCAGAGCAAATATTCGGTGTATATTCGCTATTATCTCGGTCAATGTTATGAATCTTTAGGGTTATCATCAACTGATCAAAATGTAATTAAATTATCTTTTGACAAAGCGCTTTCCTGTTATCAGGCAGTAGCGGAATTGAGAAATGAATCATCTTTAGGAACTTATGTGTCTCAAATAGCAAGTCGGTTAAGTTCGCGATTGGCACATAAAAAAGAAGCAGAAATATTTTTATTAAATGCATTCACGTCACGATACGAGACTACTGAAGGTCAGATTGAAATACTCTCCTGGTTCAGGCATATTGATAGTGGAATGTTTCGTCGTACTTCTGGATTAGCTAAACCTGAAGAAGACATTATATCAAAAAGTATGATTCCTCTGCTACCATATGCAAATGCTCTTGGATATAAATTAATTAAAGATAGTAAAACCGGTGAATCTGTATTAATCAAATGTGACTTTAAATGGGTAATAAAGCTTAATGATGGTGAAGAATTATTATTAATTAATCATCAATACTATAGAGATATAAAAGTTGAAAATGATAATGAGAAAGGATTTATGGTAAACCCATCAGTGATAGCATTATTACTGGCAGATAAATATGGTGAAGGTATGAAAAATCAATTATCATTATTATTTAAAAAAGTCGAATAGGTATAAATACGGTTCTGTAAGTAGCAGAATATAGGAAGTTATGATATGAATAGACCAGTTAATAAATCTCTAATTAATTTAAAATATTTAGCCTGTTTCGCATTATCATTGTTAGTAATAAATTTAAATTGTTTTGCAGCGAATAATGAAGTTAAGAACGAATCTGTTTTAAGTTCCTCTGTAAATAAACAATGGTTTCGCTTGAAGTTAAAATCGTCAACCACACATGCATTGATTGGTGAACCTTTAATTTTAACATTTACAATTGAGAATGTAGGTACAAAAGTTGAAAAGTTTATACGATGCGCACCTGCTGGATCAGATAATTTAAATTATGAAATTATTGAACTTGGTAAACAACCCCGAATATATACCCCGGAAAATTATTTTGGATCAAGAAACAGAATACAAACATTAATTTTACAACCTTTAGATACTTTTTCAAGTTCAGACGATGTGACATATGAAAGTAATGGTTTACTCCTTTCTAAAACTGGTGAGTATATAATTCATGCAATATATAGCATTCCTGTTGGAATATCTGATACTCCTATGACTATACGTTCTAACGGAGTATGTATTGTCGTTGAAGAACCAAAAGGAATAGATAAAGAAGTTTATAACAGATTAGTCGAGTTTAGTAAACAAAAACGTATGGGCTATCGATACTGGACTAATGATGTAACTTATATTCCGGAATATAATGATATTATTAAAAAATACCCAAAGAGTAAATATGCCGGATATATATCATATAATATCGCACAGATAATAGGATCTTACAAAATGATTAAAGCAGCATATAAGAAAGTTGAAGATACTGTTTCATATATAGAAAAAGCTGCTGTTAAATATGATGATGTAGCAACATTGTTTGGAGATACACCTTTAGGAATTAACGCCAGAAGATTGTCTGGTCGGTGGTATGCTACTCTTGGTAAATCAATAATAGCGGAAGAAAAGTTTAGAAGTGCTTTTTGTTCAGCAAGTGCAACATCAGAAGACCAAATGAGGTTATTATCGTGGATTAACAATTTATATCCAAACAGTTTTTATAGTGAGAGTGATTTAGCGAAACAAGGATATAATATAATTGACACAAGGGTGATGTTACCACTTTTACCATATGCTCACGCTTTAGGTTATGAATTAATAAAAGACAGGATATCAAATCAATTATTTGTAAAAAAGGGTGATTTTAAGTGGCTTGTTAAAATTGGTGAAGAACGATTACCTGTATGTGGAATCCTATATGAAAAAATGATAGTAACTGTTGATAATGAGGGTGGATATATGGTTTCACCATCAGTAATTACCATGCTAATGGCCGAACGGTATGGGAAAGATATGGCAATTATATTATTCTAAATTTTGATATCAGTAAATTGCGAATGACCACGTTACCAAATTAAAGGTAATAATAAATTGAATAAATGTTTACAACTACATCAAACGGCATTCACCCTATAACTAATTTCCTGTTTGACAACAGTTTCACCTATAAATTGTCGAATCATGGTTCAGATAGGAAATTTTCACTCTTCCAAATTTCACCATTCACTCTTCAAAAAGCCGGGTTCTCGCCCAGTTCCAAACGGTGACCAAATTTGATAATGACAGCTCTTTTGTTACTGGTGCTGAGTCTGCAATGGTAATAGAATCGATTTCGTACGATTTCTTCCGAAAGAAAATCTGTTTTGTAAACAGTAGTGACAATAATAATGCAGATGCATGAGTTTATTCAAAGATAAAACAGTATATATTAGCCACGGAGTGGCGACTTTATAAAAGCACCTCTCCGAGGCGCAGTCTGATGTTGCATTATACCCCAGGCTGACGCCTGGGGTTACTTATTAAAATGCCTTTACAAGGCATAACTGAACATCAAACAATAAAACTAAACACCAAACAATAAAACTGAACACCAAACAATAAAACTAAACACTGAACACTAAAAACTAAACTCCGAAAACTAAAAACTGAACACTGAACACTGAAAACGTGCGCCAAGAGAAACTTGGTGGTTTTAGTCGGTGAAAGTCCGACC
>CAZNLA010000459.1:0-4530 GCA_964573385.1 uncultured bacterium | reverse complement strand
TTTCAGTTGTGCCATTAACGCGTCTGCCTTCGCGCGTAAATCCGCATCATTTATAGATGCCCTTATCAGCGATACATAATGGTAAAGATCTTTACTTGTAGTTCCAAAACTATCTGCTTTTCTGGCGTCAATAATTTCATTTTGGTAATTACCTTTTATCTCTATCAATCTGTCGCAAAATAGATTTAATTTACTCACCATCGCATCCATTTGTCCCAAATCTATAACCGATTGTGTACTCAGGTTGTCCAACTGATTAATATTCGGTGTGTCTGTTGGTGGTGTCCATTCGCGCTTAGCATCCTGAGCAATGAAGTCTGCTAAAGTTCTTGATGATATATTGACCGGGTCAGCAATAATTTTAGCGGCTATATTTTGATAAGCGTATCCGATTAATGGTGATACTTCCTCGCTGGTAACCATATATTCCGCACACCCGCGAATCTGATATGCTATTTCTGCCATTGACATTAAACATGCGTCCATGGCAATAATATCAATTGGATTCCCAGTGGTTAACGCGTAATTTAAATCTTTTATTTTAATCCAGTGTCCTGTTGAGGAATCTACTGCGATTGCACGGGTTTGCAACAAAACTTTGTCATATATCGGATCCCATCCGCTTCCATGGTTCCACAAAATAACCAGGTAATGTTCTGCCGGGGCGTATGTTTGTCCCCAGGTTATAAAGTTATTCAAAGTCTGTGGATTACCGCTATCGATACTGCCTAAATCTTCCAACGGGTTTGATATTATCCTTCCGCGGTCAAAGCTGGTAGCGCCAGTATCTTTCTCTATTTCATATCGGTGACAACCGGTAAGTGTGTAGTATGAGTTGTTATAAACAGGGTCACCCAGTCCTATATCAACCTGTGTCAGCAATTTTACATCTGTGGTAGACCCAACCATTTCCAGTTCATTCATATCGCTAATCGCCTGACTATTCATGTTATTATCTGCCGCCATATATACCATCACGGTCCATTTAAACTTTGCGGCAGTTTTAAGATCAACAGGCGTTGCGGCGTTATTACCTTCTAATATTGTTTGCTGAAATGTTACGCGGTTATATCCGGCTTTGGATATATAAAATGTTCTTATCCCCACTGGTATTTTAGACAGTTGAAAACTGCCATCCGCGACTGTGGTTGCTATTAATTCCGGGTATCCTTTAACGCTTATTATTGCGCCTTCTACTGCCCGCAGGTTAGTTGCCCGGGTCATCACCCCCAGGTTGCCCTGATCAATAAAAACACTTCCCAATAAATTTCCGGTAACTGTTGGCACAACAGGAGTAACAACTAAATTATTGCTTTTGTTGCTGCAACCGGTTGATATTAAAACTATGATAATGTATATCGAAATAACTGAGAATAATTGTCTTAACTTCATTAAAAAATACCTTTTGTAAAATTTATCCGCGAATTTAAATTTGTATGTTTATTACTGTGGAATAATTATACCCGAATTTATATCTTTTTCCATAGTAATATCAGATCTTTAAATAATTATCCCATAAATTTAGCAAAAATATGGCGTATGATACCAGAATAGTCGCGAATTATTTTATATTCACTCCATCCATTTGCATTTAAATGTGTTAAAATAGCATTTTCCTGACCAATTCCAAACTCTATTCCTAAGACAGTATCTTCCTTACAATATTTCGTCGATTGGGTAATTAATCTGCGTATGGCAGTCAGTCCATCATCACCGGAAAATAACGCTATACCCGGTTCAAAATCTTTAACCTCGGTTTCAAGTGTATCTCTGTCGACTGTTGGTATATATGGCAGGTTAGCGATGATTATATCAGGACAGCAAATTTGGTTGTCAATTAATGGTGTCAGCAAATCACCTTCAAATAATCTTATTTTGCTGTCAACACCATGTTTCGTAATATTTTTCTTTGCAACCAACAACGCGTTTGGGCTAATATCCACAGCAAATATATTCGCGTTTGTCTCTAATGCCAGTGATACTGTTATTGCGCCACTGCCAATACCAATTTCCACCGCGTTTTTAATACCATTTTCTTTTATATATTTTATCGCTTCTTCAACCAGTAATTCGGTTTCCGGGCGTGGTATTAATACATTTTCATCAACAATAAATTCATACCCATAAAACTCTTTAAATCCGGTAATGTAGGGCAGGGGAACGCGTTGGGCACGTTTGTTGATTGCTTTTATTAACTCCCGGTATTTGTCTTCGCTGATTTCACTTGCTGTATTTGCCCATATTCGCCAACGTGGCCATTGCATTATGTTAGCCAGCAATATTTCTGCATCTGCCAGTGGTGATTCTACCCTGGCTTTGCTCAGGATATCTACACACTCGGCCAGGATATCTTTTATAATAATTGCCATTTTGTTATATCTTTTTCGGTTACCGGCCCAATTAATGACAAATTCCATTTATTAATATCAGTCAGTTCTGATAATAAACAGTTAACATCTTCAATAGTTATTTTTTCTATTTTTTCGAAGATTTCATTTAATTGTATAATTTTACCATAAGTCATATATTGGGTGGCCAGTCTACGCATTTTTTGTTCTGTTGTCTCTAACGCTAATGCCATTCCTGCCTGTATCTGTGCTTTAGCCCGCTTTAATTCCTGTTCTGTTATCCCGCATTCGCGTAGCATAGCTATCTCTTCTTTTATTAAATGTAATACTTTTTTAACATTTTTATCATTGGCAGAACCGGTTACCGCAAAAAAACCACTGTCGGTATAGCCGGAACAGAATGATGACACATCGTATACTAGTCCACCGATGTCGCGAATCCGGGTAAATAGTCGGGAAGTGGTAGACGCCCCGAGAATATTATCAACAATTATTAATGGATAATTTCTATCATCATTGGCAGGGAAGGTAAGGGTGGCCCAGGCAAATGTTACATGGTCAGTGCGTTGTTTAAAGGTTTGCAACCGTTTTGCTGTATCGGTCGCGGTTATGCTGCATCTTGTTTGTGGCGGGTAAATATTTGCAAACGCGGTAGTTATCATCCGGATAAAATCTTCATGGCTGAAAGAACCGGCAGCAGTTATTACGCAGTTGTTGGCGGAAAAATGGTATTTCATACCATCGATAGCATCCTGGCGGGTTATAGCATTTACCGATTTGTTTGTCCCTGGTATAGGTTTGCCATATTTACCACCGGGCCATAATCCACCGGTAATCATATCCATTATATATTCGTCATGGTTAGTCTCTGCTTTGCTAATTTCTTCCAGTACTACCGATTTTTCCCGTTCAAATTCCACTGGTGGTATAGTGGAAAAACAGCATAACTCACCCAGAATATTTATCGATTCGGCCACATTCCTGTCTATTACCCGTGCGCTTAAATGTATAGTTTCCGCCTCGGTATAGGCATCAAATTGACCACCTAATAATTCTGTGGCACTGGCAATATCAAATGAGTTTCTGTTTTCAGTGCCTTTAAACATTAAATGTTCAACAAAATGTGCCCGGCCTTCCTGCCCATCCGGGTCATCGGCCGACCCCGCTATACTCCACACCCCACATGCAGTTGTGGCAGTGCCAACTGTACTTTCTGTAATGACAGTCAGGCCATTATCCAGTTGAGAAAGAAAAATATTGTCAGAAAATTGAATGCATTTCACAGGTGAATTGTACAGGAAAAGCTAACGGATGAAAAATAACAAAATTTATCTATCAAAGAGGAATGCCGGAGACGGCATTCCATATGAAAAATAGATATTATCTGGTTTTGCAAAAGTCTTCTTAAATAAACTGATTTTTGTGCTAAAGCGACAGTAGACCTGTTATCTTTTGTACAATCTCTTCCGGTGTTAACTTATCAGTTTCAATAGTGTGGTGGGCAGCAGCCAAATAAATGGGGGTGCGGCGTGCCAGTATTTCCGATACTTCGTCGGTGAATGACTTTCCACCAGTCAGGGACGGTCGTTGTGTGTCTCCCTGAATACGATTTACTATTGTATCTACGGTTGCAGTCAGCCATATTATTTGTCCATTTACATGCAGTGCTTCTATATTCTCAGGACGTTCGATAATACCGCCACCGCAGTCAATAATTACACCGTCAAGGGTCGATAATTCCCGGGCAAGTTCCGTTTCGCGATCACGAAAACCGGGCCAACCGAATTTTTCTACTATTTCCGGTACCGGCATACCAGCACGTTCAACTATCATGGCATCCATGGTGTAATACGGCATTTTTAACTTTTCTGCCAGCAGGTTTCCTACCACGCTTTTGCCGGTGCCGCGGTATCCAATAAGTACTATATTCATTTCTGTAAATTCTCCATTAATACCCGTCGCATAGCGTCAACCGGGGCGGAAACGCCAGTGAAATACTCAAACTGTAAAACGGCCTGGTTAAGGAACATTTCAACTCCGGGGATAATTTTGCATCCGCGAGAACGGGCATCCGCCAGCAATTTTGTTTCAAGTGGGGTATATACAATGTCAAAAATAACCTGATCAGCGCGGAAAAGTTCTGGTGGAACCAATGACGCGTCAACCCGTGGGTACATTCCAA
>CAZNLA010000458.1:0-4578 GCA_964573385.1 uncultured bacterium | reverse complement strand
GATCAAATACTCGTATGTTTATGCAACAACTGGATTCAACCTTTGATCCATCACGCTTTGGATATCTTACCTTTAAAGAGTTCTCGCTGGCAGCACAGGCAGAAGGAATTGTCCGGATGATATTGCAACCGGAAGGCGACTTCCGCTTTGATTGTGACTACCAACCATCCAGCGAATTAATATCAAAAATAAACAGCCTGCCCAAAGAGAATAAAGTAACATTATCATTCAATACACCAATGCAGGCAAGAAACAGTTACAAAGAAATACTGCAGAAGAAAAAACATGTAGAACTGATGACATGGGAACAACGCAAACAATTAACAACTTATCTCTGGAAAAAATTAACAGAATGTAATCCGGATGGTTTAACAATTGACCAGATGAATGATTTGCTGAAGAAATATTCATCAGAAAAACAGTTGCGCATACCTGACAGAATAATTGAAACCTTCACCAGATCATTAAATATCGCCAAATGTTTTGAAAACGATAACGATGCTGGATACCAATATGACCCCATGTCGCCATTAAAAGCGACAGTTTCTTGCGAAGAAGCCATATTCCTTATCCACTACACATATATCAACGGCATCAGGATGGCAGTACCCGGAGCACCATTAACCCCAGAAGGAATCGCATCCCTGCTATTCGACCATGTCACGGAAGATAACTGCGAGGAAGCCAGAAGGATAATTAAAAAAGTTGAAGGATGGCCGGAAGGCGGAACTTCATCAATGAAGGAAGCATTGATGAAGTTCAAGGAAAAGGTTGGATAATAAGGATAAAAACATTTCTCAGGAGGAGTTCAGGATGATTTTACAAAACAAAAAAATCCACCCGGAATAGTCCGAGTAAACGACAGTTGAGCTGCGAAATTTTCCCAAGAAATATCTTTATTAGATATAATGCTGATGTTAGATTATATTACAGATCTGACAGGAAAAAGTAAAGGAGAGAAAAGATGACAAGAGCATCAAAATATTTTCATGAATTAGAACGAATAGTTAGACTTGGTATCGCATGTACAAGAGCGAAATGTTATTTACCAGATAATAATATTCGAAGTAAAACTGATGAAGAATCATTTTTATTGTTATGGTTTTATGATGGTAATATTTTTTATGATTTAGATGATATGAAGAGATATGTTGATGGAAAACCTGCGAAACGTATACATAAAGTTTGTTCTATTTCTATCGCGATGGCATTGATTAACTTTAACTTAATGAATACAGCAGAAAGAAATTCTATCCTTACACCATCAGGAACAACCGATAATAAATTTGCAATTTCGTATATCCGATCTCTATTAATTCCAACAGATATAGCAGAAATCAACAAGATGATTGGACTTTTAGAAGATGGCATGCCCAATGCAGAACCGAGTAAACGTGATGACATGAGAAAAGCATTAGAGATGCTACGTGAAATCATCTCGGAATCACCAAAAAAGTGAAAATAGTTCTTCGTCAAGTCCATATTCAAAATGGTAAAATGACAGTGTGGTCACAGGAACGTTTCTGTGGCCACACTTTTCAAAAAAATGCAGGCGGATATATGACCGGAGATGATTTTCACTGAGACTGTTATTGGTAGGATTTATTATATACTGGTAATATTTTTGAATCTGAAAAACCAATTATCCAAATCACAGTCATAAAATACAAAATATAGTCATAGTGAGAAATTTCAGTCTCAGTTTGGAACTGGGCGGGAGCCCGGCTATCTATTAGGAATGCCAACATCTCGAATGGTAAGTGGTTAAAATGATAGAATCAAGAATATCTACCGAACTGTGACTATATTTCATACAGTAACTATAATTTTAACAGATTTGGAATATAGAATATTAAAAATAAATACTGTTCTTCATTTTTTCTATATTTTCATTCCAGACCATTTTTTTCCAACTATCAGGTTGCCGTTGTGGTCGCCGAAGCCGAAGGAATTGGACATGGCGTATTTGATTTTCCCCTGGCGTGGGGTGTTATTGATTGGAAATTTATTCATTATTGATAAAAGTGTTATTTATTTTTAATCAATTTATCAATGTCTATATCAGTGATGTTGCATTCAGATATAGATTTTTTCATAATAGATTTTGCTACTTTTAATCCAACAGGCATAACACCATTAGTATAAATTTTATCTGCGAATGTTTCGCCATCAATAGTATATTTTTTTATAACTTGGATGCATTTTGGTGTGTCTTTAGAACATTCATTATACTGCCATCCTTCTTTTTCATTAACTTTAACACAATCTGGTATGTTTTTAAATATTGCTTGAATATATATTTTTCTAATTCCTGGACAAAATTGATTTCGATGCAATTCTATACTAACTTCATGTTCAATCTGTTTTTTATCAAATTCAAAAGTATCTCTATTTATAAATCTACCATATGTAAACCACTCGCTATATTCATCCCAGTCTAAACCAAATTGATTGCATCCCCATATGTTTAAGCATTGATTTTCAAGTCCAAAACAATAATTGTTTGGAATGAATGCTGTTTTTCTTTGTTTGTAACACCATAAGAAACTAAATTGTTCTGACCATGGGTATTCACTGCCATTAATCCATAATTTTTTATTTTTAAGTCCGTCAAGATTCTGCACTAATTCTATAACCTCATCTAAATTTCCAGAAGCCCATGAAGCTAAATACCATTTCTTTTTATTTCGTTCTATCTCTTGAAATATAGGAGATCTCCTTGCAATCTTTAAAATTGTATCAAATAAAGCTGAACTAGATTCTGCAAACTCAATACTAAAACCAGAAGAAGGATAATCAAATTCAAGCTTTATAATTTTCGAGTTATCATTAGATGAGATTGGTGAACCACATTCTTTACAATATTTTGTATCATTATTATATTCTATATTACATTTCAAACACATTTTCTTTGATAATACATCAGTATTTCGCAAATTAGCTTCAATAGATATTTTATTTAGTTGTTCTTGAGATACACCAATTTGTTTTGCGAATGATATAATTGTTTCTTTTTCAACAGCTTGTATATCTCCATCAGTTAATGAAATTAATATCATATCTTCAATATTGCAGATTTGATCAGAAAAACGACCTACTGGATGTGGTTTATAATCAGTTCTAGATAATTTTTGCTCTGCATCTTTAATATCATTTCGTTTTAGATTACGTTCTATACAAATTAAATTGAATGCTTTTTCTTCTAAAGTATCTATTTTACCATCAATCCTCATCGTATATAAAATATTAGCAATATAAATTATTTTTTCTTGTGCATTCATGTTATGATGTCCTTTTATGTTAATATGTTTTACAAATTATATCTAATATTTAAATAGTTATCAATGATTTTAATAAATTAACTACAATAAAAAGAGCAGGACAAAAATCCTGCTCTTTCACTAGCTTGTATATCTCCGTCAGTTAATGAAATTAATATCATATCTTCAATATTGCAGATTTGATCAGAAAAACGACCTACTGGATGTGGTTTATAATCAGTTCTAGATAATTTTTGCTCTGCATCTTTAATATCATTTCGTTTTAGATTACGTTCTATACAAATTAAATTGAATGCTTTTTCTTCTAAAGTATCTATTTTACCATCAATCCTCATCGTATATAAAATATTAGCAATATAAATTATTTTTTCTTGTGCATTCATGTTATGATGTCCTTTTATATTAATATGTTTTACAAATTATATCTAAAATTTAAATAGTTATCAATGATTTTAATAAATTAACTACAATACAAAAGAGCAGGACAATAATCCTACTCCATCGCTTTGTTCTATATTTTCAGTCCAGATTATATTTTTTCAACTATCAGGCTGCCGTTGTAACCGCCGAAGCCGATAGAATTAGTTATGGAGTATTAAGCTAAATTAAATCCTTTGCATTATTTACAAATTTCAATTTACTGAAACAAACGAGTCTGAACAGTTACAAAAAATATTGTAAGCAATGTTATAAACAACTGACGACAAATCAACAGAAGATTATGGATGAATTGATAATCAAAGTTGGATAGAGGATCTATTTGATTACTGTGGAGATAGATATTAACCTTGTAAACCACTATACCTTTTGATAAGATATGAAAAAGGATTATTATTATGACAAAATTACTTCGCTATAGTATAAATTCAAATGAATGGCGGGATGTTGTTGCTGATGATTTTTTTCAGGTGGCGACTGGTGCGGTGCTGACGTTTGATGTTGTCAGTGGTGGGCATTGGTATGGGCATGGTTTTGCTAATCGGCAGCCTTTCCCGCTGGAACGTGAAGAAATTAATTTCCCTAAATTTGCGGTTAATAATATTCAAGCACCGGTGTGGATTGCATCTGTTGGTGTCGCAATTTTGGTTGAGACCGACCAGGCGTTGTCAGTACACCTTGACCCCACTAACAACAAATTGACAATATCATGTTTGGCGAATGATATCACGGTGCGATTATTTGCTGATGTGGATGCGCCATCTGCAACCAAACGTTGTTTGAAGCATCTTGGTTGGCCGGCAACGCCACTGGCAAGTAATTTGCTGGGTGACAGCATTTTTTGCACATGGACACAATA
>CAZNLA010000457.1:0-4601 GCA_964573385.1 uncultured bacterium | reverse complement strand
ACCGGCATGACTTCCCGCACTAAATCGATATCATCAGTAATGGCGGCATAATGGTAAAGACTGGCGATATATTGGCATTGTGCCGGGAAAGGTCCTTTTAATGAAATATTAAATGTTGATGTAAAGGCATGTGGTATGCCATAACGCGGGTGCAGATGGTTTTTAAAAAAACGGAAATTTTCGGCGGCAAACGCGGAATCATTGGCGATGGTGCAGGGAACAAGTGGTGTCATACCATCCCAACCCCAGACAAAATAACCGGCGGCGGTTGCCCGTATCGCACCGGGTTGGTCAGCTATTTTCATTGAATCAATAATTGCGGGATATTGCCCAAAGGCTGAATTAAACACCGATACGCCGACGTCAATACGTGGACGTTGCCGTAAACGGTCTTCGTAATTGCTTATCATCCGGTCACATTCAGCATGCACATTTACAGATAATTCCGTCAGGCGTTTTGACAGTTGCTGCCTGTCAGGAGCAAAGGTAACATAATAAGCGGCGTCATTACCTTCAATAGGGTTGCCGGCAAGATAATATTTGCTGCGACGGTGATAACCGCGGCGTACAGTTAACGCGGCATCGCAACCAACACCTATCCATGTGTTGGCTTCCGGCGCATCCGGCAATTCAATTTCCAATCCTTGCTGTGCCAACGAATCTTCTCCCGGTTCATCTGAAGGAATCACGGGGGGATTCCGGTCACAGCAGGATACAATTAACGCGTTTTCCTGTTCCACAAACTCAAATTCACCCCATTTGCGGTTATTTATATCTACTGCCGTGCATGCTTCCTGATGCACCATTTCAAATTGAATGGATTTTTTCTGTGGATTATCGATAACCCGGGCACGTTGCACCACCGAATCCGCCAATAATATTAATTCATGGGTAAATTTAACGCCATCAATTTCGCATTGGCTGGTATAACCGAATGGCAACAGTGACGTGTTATTCATCATCAGATAATAACGTTCATTATTTATGCGCACACAAACCCGAAACATTTTTACCCATGCGCTTACCGCGTCACCCTTAAAAAAGTGTACTGCGCCTAAATGCTGACAACCCCAATAGCCAATGCCCAGCAACCCGCCATGGGCACCGACAGTTGCAAACAAACGACCATTAGCAAAATGGTCACGGACTAAACCGCCCAGTCCATGTGGAGCAACCGGGGTAATACCGGTAAATTGCAGCCTATTTTCTAATGACATTAACAATCTCTTTCTTTACAGTATTTTCGCTTAAGGTCACTTCGACAGGCTCAGTGACCGGTCGTTGAGCCTGTCGAAAAGACCAATTTCATGCAGATTTCTGCTAAAAAGCGAAAGTCCTTTCTTTATTTTATATTTTCTTCCCGTGGATATAACCGCAATTCTATTTCTGACAGATTCCATTCATCATTTCCGGCACGCATTAATTGCAGGTTATTATCCTCGCCAAACTTCAGGAATGTTGTCAGGTCTATCTCCGCGTTGCCACCAAACCAGTGATGATATCGGCGCGCCACCTTGCCATTTACATATAACCCGGCGATGGATGTGCGTTGACCGGCAGCATAAAAAGCGATGAAATATTTATCTTTCCAATCCGCGGGGATAAATACCGTGCGTGACGGCGGATAAATATCTTTGGGTACTACCCCAGGTAACAGATAATCTTTTTTCACACCATCAGCATTAGCAGTCCATTGCCATGTTAACGGCAATTTTTGTGCCGGTGTTTCGCAATGGGTTAAATACATGCTGCCGTTAGCGCCGATGAATTTTGTATCTCCGCGTTTGATGGCAATTGCCAATACATTGTCACCCGGTAATAATTGTCGGGTGATATTATTTTCATAATATTCGACATTTCCCATATCTTTTATCATGTTACCGTTCAGGTAAATCTGCACACCGGCTTTCCACAAACCGGGATACACCTGGCCAACGTAAGCCGCGTGAATCAGTTTAACAATACCACCTTTGTTTGTCCATGCTTCCGGTATGGTGAAATGTTTACGCATATACAATAATTTATTGGTATCAGCACCGTTATAATTCATAATTTCCAACGTGGATGGTGTCCATGCGGTATCATTAAGTTTTGCGGCAAACCAATCATCACCCGCGGTTTGCGACCATCGCCAATCATCCGCAAGGTCCATGGTTGACCCACCCCAACGACCTTTACCGACATCCGACAAATCAAGTGGCATATTTTCCAACGGGCGCCACATGCGTTGTTGGTATCCCCACCAATGTTGTATAGCCTGCCCGCCATCGTTTGCCCGTAAGATATACAGTTGCACTTCTTTGCGGGGTATAGCAATATTTTTAATGGTTACATTTTTCCCATCAACTTCAAATGCTACTTCTTTAATACTGTTACCGGCAACTTCATAAACCTTCACCGGTTTGTTGTCTGAAATGGCATTAAGGGTAATATTTCTGTCGCCATCCGCAAAACTTACCAGTGTAACAACCTCATCCAAGCCATTATTCATGCGATATCGCTGTGCCCAAACCCGCGAATCTGAGGTGTAGTTCACCGAAGGTTGTCCAAGGTTTGTCAGCAAATCGCGGAAGAAAGCCAGTTCACCTTCACCCGGCCACCATATTCCGCGGATATCTTTTGCGTCGCGGAAAAACGCGCTGCCCAGCACCACCACCTTGCCGGCGCCGATATGGCGCACAACAATAGCAGGCTGACCGTTTTCAAATGTAGCGATTATTTCGCTGTCCGGTCCCGGCACTAATTCAACATTCAACTGGTCATGATTATTCAACTGCCAGTCTGTACTTTTGCCGGCGTCAGGGAATGTTTTCCCCGCCAGTTCTTTGAAATAATTTTGTTCTTTCTTTATAGTTACGGTTCCGTTGCCGGGTTTACGTTCTGTTTTTATTTTGCATCCGGTTAATTCCGTTATCGGCCAGTTTTCCGGTTTCAGCAAAGTGCTGCGCCCGGTGAATGGCCAGGTTATGAAAGTGCCACCGGATTTCACCCATTCTGATATCCCTTTCATGCTTTTTTCATCCATGCTTTCATTGCCACCATCCACCAGAATATCATAACCGTTCAATTTTCCGTCTTTCACCCCGCCATCATCAACATACAGATATGACTGCCCGATAGCCTGCAAAGTGCCGCGACCAATGTCCCAATTCCATGGGTCCTGCACTTCAGATAATTTGTCATTTGCCGGCGGAAATGGCTGGTTCATATTATATTGCTGCACATTTGTAGAACGATATATTAGTACCTGGGGACCGGAAATATCATAACGACCAAGTTGTTTAAGGGTGGCGATATGTTTTTCATACCATTCCTTTAATTCCGGTCGGCGGGTGATATCCTGAGTTAAAAACACCTGATCATGCCCATTTAAACCGGCCAGAAAAATGCGTTGGAACAGGTCTTCCTGCTGTTCCAGGTTTTGGCTTGGTCCGCCACCTTCGCTGGTTCCCGGCACACCATACAGGTAACCATACCGTTTGTACCACGGAAAAAACCACATACCTTCGCCGGTAAAATGTCCCCAGGAACCAAAGCGGCTTGCTAAATCCATCCAACGGTCAGTGCCCATACCTATGGGAGCCATCATCTTAACAGGTCTGTTTTTGTCTTCCTGGCGCAAACCGGCCAGAATTGTCTCACCCATTTTATAAGGACCATCTAATTGCCAGTTGCGGAAAAGCATCCACAGTTTATTGCGTTCCTCGCCAAGATATGGGAAAACCGCCGGTTTATCTGTGCTTAAAAATACCCGTCCGGTGAAGGTATCGGTGCTGAACGCTATACGGTTTACCCCCGTTTTCAGCAAAGCAGATACTTCCAAAGCACCCCATACCCCGACTTCGCCGGCAACTTGATTATTAATGTATACCGGCGTATGCAGATGTGGACGCGCAAAATCCATCGGCCTTAAAAATAGATACAGATACATTGGGGTATTAGTCGGCAACTGTTTTTTTGTCAAATCAAAATCGCGAATGCACCATTTTTTAACCCAGCGTTTGCTGTCATCATTAAACCATGTTTCTGAACCTGGTTTCTTTAAAATATCCCAACCCGGTTCATTCACATCGCTTTTCCACCATTCATTTAACTTCGCCGGGTCTTCCAAACGGACATTCCAGTCACCCGCCAAATCTTTTTTCATTCCCGGCAAACCTACAAAACTTGCGAATTCCGGCACCTTCACCTGATCCCATGAAATGAAAGGATTCCGGGTATTACCAAACATTTTTGATACGGTATCCAAAGAAAACTTATTGGTGTCACGCAGATATTTCTGCCAATTTTCTATAGCAGCATCAGAAAAATCGCCATTTAACGCATACCAACCATCCGGACCAACCTCGCCAATGGGCAACATCCAACTTTGCAGACTATCACGACCACCATATTTTTTTACCTGTTGCTGTGCCTGCCACGCCAGAAAATGTTGTCCTCGCTGATGAACCCACGACTGATGCCGCAATATGCGCGACTGCCAACTGCCGTTGTACCAACCTGTTTCCAAATAATCGACCGGTTTTTCAATAGCATCGCTGTATTCCCAACCATTTGGCAAATCTCCGTAAAGACGCGCCGGTACCGGCAATTTGCGTTTT
>CAZNLA010000456.1:0-4601 GCA_964573385.1 uncultured bacterium | reverse complement strand
ATTCCGGCTAAAACAGATGACAAAAACGATAATGATGTTGTAGCAGTTAAATTAAATAGTATCCCGGTTAATACGATGACTCCACAGCAAATACAACAACCGGTCATTTCACAGTCACCGGTAAAACCTGCTATCACAGCAAAAACAGAACCTGTTTCATTACAGAATTTAACAAAGAATACAACTGAAAACCCAGTTACAAATAGATTTTCTGGCACAGTAGCAGCTAATAACATCAATACTGTAGAACAGACAAATAGTCAGAAAGAAAATATTCCGGTAGTCGTTGCTAACAATATGGTGATAACAAATGACGCACCAGTTGCAGACAATAAGTTAGCAGTGGTTCAACGACTGCAACAAATATTAAACAATACGCTGTCACAAGCGGTGCAAATAATACAATCTATCCCATTAAAACCGCAAATACAACCAGCAGTTGTATTCACAAGTGATTTTATAAATGAAACAGATTTGTTTACTGACAACAATGAAATAACAATACGTGACAGCAGGCAGTCAACATCATCCCTGGATGAACCGATATTAGACTTCAAACAGAACAAAGGTTTATTTCATTCATTATTTGCAACGACAGTATCAGAAAAGACAACAACAGAGATTCCGCAACAAAATATATTTAAATCTGCACCGATAATGTCGCAGATTATTACTAATGATGTTGCGAATAACAAACAGATAGATGTCGTTGAAGATAAATCAGCAAAAAATACTCAACTTTCTGCTATTTTATCGAATAATTTACTTAATAATACACCAGTAAATGACGATAATAATAATAAAGTGGTAAACGTAAATACAGTTAAAATAATAGAGCATATAGCAAACAACGTGCAGCCATTAAAAAAGGGTGGGAAACAGGAAATTATTTTAAGATTAGATCCTCCTACTCTTGGTGAAATTAAAGTAAAAATTAGTTCCGACCAGAATGGTATTGTAACCGCGAATATTGAAGCTGTACATTCATCAGTAAGAGATAGCCTGGCAGCAAGAATACCGGAATTACGACAGGCTTTACAGGATGCAGGTTTATCATTAGATAAATGCCAGGTTTCGTTAAGCAGTGACAGAAGTTTTGCGGACCAGTTTACTAATCAATCCGGAAATGGACGTTGGCAAAATGGAAACAGGCAACAGCAAAATGTCCCGGAAACGTATGTACCATTGCCGGAGTTATACCAGGAAAATCCTGAAACCATTATGCCGGATACGGCAACAATGAACTATTTAGTATAGGGGAATCAAATGGCAAATGCAATTAATACCAGTAATAATGTAGCAACAACAGCAACCACCAGTACCGCAACTACCGGTATGGATGGTCTGGATAAAAATGCATTCATCAATTTGTTATTGACCCAGCTGAAATATCAGGACCCCTTGAATCCGGTTGACAACCAGCAAATGATAGCGCAATTAGCACAATTCAGTGCATTAGAACAGTCTCAACAATTGAATACGAAAATGGATTCATTATCAACATCCATGGCAGATACTAAGGCCACATCTTTACTGGGGCATAAAGTAACTATCCAGGGACCAGATGATGAAACCCCAACGATGGGAAATGTTACCGCAATAATGTATGACGGCACTACTCCTATGGCAGTAGTGAATGGGAAAAATTTCCCATTATCCGGAGTACAGCGGATCGAGTAAGCTTAATGGTGAATCTTTTACGCCATTAAAGTATTTTCCATATTGTCCTCAAGGAAGAAAATTTTAGAAGGAGGGCTCTATGGCTTCCATTTACACAGGCCTTACAGGCTTACAGGCGAATCAAACAGCAATCGATGTTATTGCTAACAACGTTGCTAACCTGAACACGACGGCATTTAAAGCCGGACGCGTAACGTTCATGGACACTCTTATCAATACCGTTTCAGAAGCATCCGGTGGCAAGACCAACCCGCAGCAAATCGGTATGGGTAGTGATGTTGCATCTATTGACGTGATGATGTTGCAGGGAACTCAAAAATTGACAAGTCGACCACTTGACATGGCGATTTTGGGAGATGGTTTCTTCCTGGTCAATAACGGTGCACGCAATTATTACACCCGTGATGGCGCATTCCAATTAAATGCTGACAACAAATTAGTTATGGGCAATAATGGTATGAACGTAATGGGATGGTTGGCTAACCCGGTTACCGGCGAAGTCGACACCACCACCACGCCGTCCGACCAGATTGTAATTCCTAATGGCATTACATATGCTGTAGCAACATCCAAATGTGTTATCGGCGGTAATCTTGATTCATCAACTGCTGTAGCAACACCACAACAGTTGACTTTTGACACCTATGACTCACTGGGTGCCAAACACCGTTTAGATTTAGCATTCTCAAAAACTGCTGACAACGCCTGGAGTTGGACCGCAACATCACCGGATGCTACCGTAGGTTCATCAAGTACCGGTACTGTAACATTCAATTCTGGTGGCCAGGTAATAGCAAGCACCGGTACCATCAGTTTACCATTAACTGCGGCAAACGGCGCATCAACATTAACATCTAAATTAGATTTATCATCAATGACTCAGCTTTCTGGTTCCACAAGTGTCATCCTCAGCAATCAGGATGGTATGCCATTGGGCGGTATGACCGGATTCTCTGCAGATACTGATGGAAAAATATATGGCAATTTCGATAATGGCGCAAGCAGATTGATTGGCCAAATTGCTGTAGCAAGATTTACCAATCCATCCGGTTTATCACGCGAAGGCAGCAACCTGTGGAGAACAACACCGAACTCCGGTACCCCCACCCTGTTGCCTGCAAACCTGGCCGGTAGCCAAATCCGCAGCAGATACCTTGAAATGTCCAACGTCGACCTTGCTACCGAATTTGCAAGTATGATAGTATCGCAGCGAAGTTTCCAGGCTAACAGCAAATCAATCACAACATCAGACGAACTTATGCAAGAATTAATGCAACTGAAACGGTAATTAATCTATATTAATCCGCGATGGTAGTATATACTGTCGCGGATTATTGACTTTATAGCCATTTAAATAATATGATTTGTAAGGAGAGGTGAACTATGATTTCCGTAAAACAGATTAATAACGAGCCAATAATAGTTAACGCGGCGATGATTGAGTTTATTGAATCAACACCTGATACTTTGTTATGCTTAGTTTCAGGACGGAAAATGATGGTTCGCGACTCTATAGATGAAGTATTGGAAAAAATTGTTGTTTATTTCAAAAGAATTGGTCACCCGGTGGCGGTTGTTCCGCATTCCGGACATTTATTAGAAATAGTAGATGGGCACCCAGTAGCAGATAAGGGATAAATTGGTATGGATATTGCAACCGTTATCGGTTTAGTTTTGGCATTTGGCGGTGTTATGGTCGGCTTCATATTAGAAGGCGGCAATTTAAAGTCATTGGTTAAATTATCTCCGGTAATTATTGTTATTGTAGGTTCTTTAGGCGCTACAGTTATTGGTTTTACCATGAACCACTTAACATCAATACCAAAAGTATTGAACAACGCGTTTTTCAGCAAACATACCGACCCTTTGGAAATGTTCAGACAACTTGTTTCTTTAGCGAAAAAAGCACGTCAATCCGGTATTCTGGCATTAGAAGCAGAAACAAAAAATATTCATAATGAATTTTTACGTAATGCAATTCAATTAGTTGTGGATGGTACTTCACCGGAATTAGTGCGTGAAATATTGGAAATAGAAATAGACGCGATGAGAGCACGCCATAAAGAAGGACAGGAGTTCTTCGCAGCCTGGGGTGGTTTTGCCCCGACATTAGGCGTTCTTGGTACTGTTATGGGTCTTATCCACATGTTGGAAAACTTAAGCGACCCAGCAGGAATGGGTAAATCAATTGCCGCGGCATTCATCGCAACATTCTACGGTGTAGGTATTGCCAACTTATTCTTATTACCAATAGCAGCAAAATTGAAAATTATCAGCCATGAAGAAATAGGTACATATGAAATGTCTGTCGAAGGCATATTATCATTGCAGGCCGGTGATAATCCTCGCGTAGTAGCGACGAAAATGCGTTCATTCCTCCCACCAACATTAAAGAAGAAATCGTTGGAAGAGGTATAATACAATGGCACGAAAGAAAAACAAAGGTGCTGAGGGACATGAAAATGCTGAACGTTGGTTATTAACCTACGCAGATATGATTACCCTGTTGATGGCATTTTTCATCATGATGTATTCCATGTCTGTTTTAAATATGGCAAAGTTTAACAAAATTGCAATCGCGATTCGCAGTGGTTTTGGCGGATCATTAAAGGGCGAAGGAAGAAAAGTTTTAAAAACATCATCCGGTGCAGTTGCGACAATCGCCAAAATGCCGGTACCAGGTGACCCACAGCAAAAAAAATTGCAAAACTTTGAAGCGTCGGTTAAACAATTCGTTAAATCCAAAGGGATGGGTAATGAAGTTACTGTCAGTCGCGAATCACGTGGGGTTGTTATCAGCATGATGGCAGAAAATTTAATTTTCCACCGCGGTTCCGCAGATTTAACACCTATAGCATATGAAATATTGGGGAAAGTTGCTGAAAAATTATCAGCTTTAAGCAATGATATATTAGTTGAGG
>CAZNLA010000455.1:0-4604 GCA_964573385.1 uncultured bacterium | reverse complement strand
CAGTTATTATTCTCCAACCGTAATAACCTTATTCATAGCCGGGTACGAATCCTGGCTTACTAATTGACGCTGGCCGGCTAATTTACCTTTTATGAAAATGCGGGAAATGGTTACTTTAACCCCGGAACGTCCACGGTTTTTTACGCGATAATTACCTTCTGATAATTTATTATCATATCTCACCAGATTAACTGGTGCTATTGAGGATAATGATTCACATGTTATTTCTGCCATCGGTCCTTTTTCTTTACCAGTTATTTTTATACCGATCATTCCTTTACTATTCATCTTCTCAATTGTTACCGGGTATGAATAAGGATTTCTAATAACTAAATCCACCTGTTGCTGTGCCACTGCCGCATCTCTGCCAGCGGGGATATATTTTGGTGCCCAGTTGTGACGGGTTCGTTTAACTATTTCCAAACCGGCAATTAACGCGGCGTTATACAGTGTTGTTGATGTTTGGCAAACACCACCACCGACGTCAGTTACCAGTTCCCCTTCGTATGATACCGGTGCCAAAACATAACCCCGGTCAACAGACCATGACCCAACACAGTTGTTAAATGAAAATACAGCACCGGGTGCGATGACAGCACCATCAATTGACGACAATGATAAGAGAGCATTAATACGTTGTCCCCGTGTTCTGCCGTTAAGTGTAGTAATATAACTTCCCATTACACCCTGTTGCTTGGGGATAACAGCAACAACAACAAGTGCGCCGATTATCAATATAATAATCAATAACGGAATATATTTTTTCATCGCACTGTTACCTTTTGCCCGGCAGAACGTGCGGATTGGTCAGTGTTATACATATCGTATACAGTTGCCGGCAAGGCAATAAACTCACCGGGTGTGCGCACCTGACACCGGTAAGTGATTATATGTTCATTATTCTTCAACTTACCTTTATCAAAATACGGTTCTATTTTACGTAACGCGAATGACATTTTATTATCACGAACTATTTCATCTGACCACCAGTCTGACCATTCGTATGAATTCATAACACCGCGGTTAAATGGCTCAAAACCTGCCGGGAGAGGGTCTTCCACCATACAGTAATCAAGAGATTTAGTGGTATTAATAATTAATTTTACCAATATAACATCACCATTATTAAAATCTGTAACCGGTTTACTTTTATCATTGAATATACCTTTTTGCGGAACAACATAATATTCACGCTTAACAGACAATTTAGCGTCGCCAATTGTTGCCGGTGTATTCATCTCCTCACGATTATATTGTTCAAGATTTGCGGAGTAATATATTAAACCATCAGACTTAATCTTTATTACAAAATTCCCTTCACCCACATTATCCAAAGGGATTTCAACCACTTTTTCTGGAAGCATAAAATCCATCTCTTTTAAGGGAACATTTACAGTATATTTGCCACAGGTGATTTGCACATTACTAACCTGATTACCGTTAGATTTTATGTCAGTATATTTACATAATCCCCGCATTACCGCCACAGTATCCCGGGTTGAATACCAGTAATTATCACGCCGTTGCTTCATTAAATTGTTCACCATTTTATCCCATCTGGAATCATCCGGTAACACCTGCATACCCAGTTCAAGTAATTTCCCCTCAACTTCAGTTTCTGATATCCAGTGGTAAGAATATTCACCATACCAGAAGTTTTTCTTAGTCATTCTGGCAAACACTTTATCAGCAATATTCTGGATATGCGTCCGCGCAGTATCAACATCACCAGTTTGAATCAGCAATTCAACCAATGATAACGACTGGGAGATATCCATATCAGCTAAATTTATTCCCAAATTTTTCATTTTTGTCATCAATTGCCTGCCAAGTTCCACACCATTAGATTTTGATAATATTGTCGCGGCATAAATCATTTTTGTATAATCATATTCATAACCATCTTTAAATGTTCTGGTTATTGTGCCATCTTTTTCATTTACTTCACCACATTTTGCTAATTTATCCAATCTTTCTATAAATCCGTCTTTTAATGCTTTTCTGCCGGCCTGGAAAATATCATTATTTATTTCGACCCCGGCATCACGGGCCTGCATTAATCCATCCAAAACATACGCCGTCATCCATAAATCAATCTGGTCATATCTGTACCATCCCCAACCACCACCTTCGTTTTGCATGGAATATATCTTTAAAAGACCGGATTTTACCATTTTTGGCAACTCATTTTTTAATTTTTTATACCCCATTTTAGCTGAAGTATCATTATTCGAACTGATATTATCCATAAATGGTTCATTGACATGATATTTCTGCAACATCTTCCAGACAAATATATCTGGTATAAACGACGACATAGTTTGTTCGGTGCATCCATAAGGATAATTAGCCAAAAACTCCAATGACCCATACATTGTTGAAATTAATGAAGGAGCAATTTTAACAGTCATTTTTGTGCTGCCTTCCACAAATCCTTTCTCCAATTTAAAATGTAATGTGTCATCACTTTTTATCATTCCGGATTTATATTCATTCTTTTTTACCCCTGCCGGATATGCGGGAATGGTAAGTCGCATTGCGTCGGAAAACTCCCCTGCCCTTCCCCAAACACGAACTTTTATCTCACCATCATAAACACGGTTAGCCGGCACTGAAATTCTCCATTCCACCCGTGCGGAATCGTTTGCACCGACATGAACTTTTCTGACTTTATCATTATCAGTAATAGTTATGCCATCTGCCTCATCAAGCCCAATTTCTGCTTTCATTGGTTTATCAGTCATATTATGTGCTACTGCGGCAATTATTATTGAATCATTCTCCACCATAAATCGCGGTGTTTCTAACCTAACCAGAAACGGTTTATTCACCGTTATATTCATGGTTGCTTGCCCAACCAGGTTATCAACAGTAATAGCACGACAAGTGGCACGCCATTTTGTTAAATTATCAGGCAATATGACGGTTACATCAGCATCTCCATTTTTATCAGTAACAACAACAGGAACCCATTGGGCGGTATCGCGAAAATCTTCGCGGGTTATAATGGTGGAACCACCTTTGTCATCACCGGACATGTACAAATTAGGTGACGAAAAACCTGTTGAAACATTTGGATAAATTCGCGGATAAAAGTAAGTAATTATATCTTCGGTATCATCACTTGCAATTTTATATAACGCTTCATCTACCAACCCAAATGAAGTCTCTGCCGAAAGTGGTTTGCCATCCGGTGATGTTGTTTTAATGTGAAAAGTAGCTTTTTCCTGCGGGAGATATCTTTCTTTGTCAGCAGTTATCTTAACCACCATCGCTTTTTTCTCTCTCGACATTGAAATAAGATCTTCTGCCTGAACTAAATCTTTTCCGTTAATAATAGAGAAGTTCACATTTACTGCCGGCATATAATCATCTGTCAAATCAAGATCTAAGATTGTGGTCTTATTATCTAATTTCACTAATCGGTATTGCCATATTTTTTCACCTTCCACTGTCATTAACGCGTAGCATGGTGCCAATTTAGTATTTACTATTACCCGTGCGTTTTCATTTGATTTATATAAATCTTTATCGACAGTTACATCCAATTCATCATATGGATAGTCATAGGCATTTTCACCTTCTTCTACTACCCATATATAACTGTTGGAGTTTATACGATTTCCAATTGAGTCTTTTAACATACTACGCAGAGTAAAGTAACCGCTTTGCCCGGGTATAACATCAAACTCAGCCGTTCCGTCACTATTTGTGGTCCAGGTATATTCTTTATCGATGATTACTATCGCTTTATTATCTACCCATCTGGTTTTCTCCATAATTGTCTTGCCAGACTTGCCAGCAATCGGAACTTTATTATAATCGGTTAATTTTACAACGACATGATTTTTATCGCTAATATTCATCTCATACTTTTCTGTAGTTGTATGAAGTTGCCATTCTCCGCGAGTAACGGTGGAAGATGCTTCACCACTTTCATATTTCTCACTTTTATCTGTTACATCCGCATATATATGGTACGACCAGTCATTATCGCCGGTGTCCCATTCTTCGTCCTTAACCTTAACATCTTTATCCGGTGTCGTTGGAATGAATATCTTCATTATTCCATTTTCATCAGTAAAGCCATTTCCTTCTATTAAGAAATCACCTGATTCACCACTGTCATTCCAGTCTTTGTCGCAATCATTATCCCAACTACTGTATTCATCTGTATTGCTGTACCATGTGTAATCGCGGGAAATATAATAATGAACCTTCCCATTAACAACCGGTGCACCAAAGAAATAGTTAGCGGATATTTCAGCATAGATGTTATCACCCATTGTATAACGATCTTTATCGGTTTTAACTTTTATCTCAAATTCAGGTTTTTTATATTCTGCAATGTTAAAATAATGTTCGTAACTATTATTCTCAATCATTAATGTCATCCGGTAATACCCGGGGATTGCGGCTTTATCCAATATGAATTGCCCATTAATAGTTCCAAACTCATTTGAAACCGCGGAACCCACATAGACCGAATTATTTTTGCTATCCTGAACCTTAATATTAACATTCATACCAACAAAAGGCTTCAAATCTTTTCCCTGTAAATTGCGGATAATAGATTTAAAATTAACGGTATCTCCTGGACGGTA
>CAZNLA010000454.1:0-4604 GCA_964573385.1 uncultured bacterium | reverse complement strand
GGCTCAGCGACCGGTCACTGAGCCTGTCGAAGTGACCTTAAGCGAAAGTCCTGATGTTAACAAGTTTATTACTCTAAAGTGGGTTTCACCTACAATCCGATTTACTTAACCACGAAATACACGAAGCACACGAAAATTTAATATGGTGAAAGAATAATAATAAGCATTAATTTAAAATAATTACCTTTTTCGTGCCTTTCGTGTATTTTGTGGTTAAAATTATGGGTATGAATTGTTTCACTTCAACATTATTGAGATTTACTGTTCTAAAACTTTAACCACTCCATTCATTAATGCTTCCGCCATCATTTGTTTACCTTCATCACTGCCTATAAACTTTGCGTCATTGGCGTTGCTTAAAAACACCATTTCAATAGTCAGTGTTGGTACTTTGGAATAAATTGACCCGGTTAAAGCGCCTTGTTTGCTGCCAATATATGTTGAACTGTCACCGGATATGCCATTATCTTTTAACTTTGTGATAATTTCCGCCATACCGGTGTGAAATGCTTTTGCCGCAATGCTGCTATCAGTTATTACTTGTTTTGAAGGGCCGGTTTTGCCATCTGCCGCTTTCCCAACTTTATTCGGATAATAAATTGTATAACCAGAGTTTTTGCCGGAATCGCAATGCAGGCGCAGCAATAATGATGCATTTGCCGCATTTGCTATTTCCGCACGTTTTTTATTGGTTATTATTTTCCCGTTGCCACTGCGAAAGTCTCTGGTCATCACCACTCTGGCAATAGGATTATCAGCATCCTCAAGTAATCTTTTTAATTTTATCGCAACATCATAAACCACCTCAACTTCTTTCAAACCATTTTGCACATTAGTGGCACGATTAACTTCTGATGGATGGCCCGGGTCAATGCAAATTACCGGCAAGTTATTAGATTCAGGTTGGGCAACCGCTTTGACAGCATTTTGGGATGATTTATTATATGTCACATGAAAAAATGTCATTGCAGATAATAACATGTAACCAAATAAACCAATTAATAAAATATTTCTGTATAGATTAGGAACTAAGATTTTTTGTTTTTTCACAATTTTTTCTTCTGTAAGTTATTCTTTGAATATCTATTCTGAATAAATAGTACAGACCGCACCTGACTGAGTCAAGTGACCTTAAGCGAAAAAGGCAATTGCAAAACTTGTCTGAATTGTAGGGAATGCCGTCCCCGGCATTCCTATTTGAGGCAGAAACTCTCTATTAACGGAATGCCGGGGACGGCATTCCCTACAGAAAAGATAGATATAATTGGGTTTTGTGAAAGATATCTTATAATTTACATTTTTACAAAAACCGGTTTAATGTAGTAATATATAACCACATAATTTTACTAGTAAGGATTCAGGAATATTGAATACTGATTTATTTAATACAATTGCGGATTTATCTTCTGTTGGCATATTGGGTGGTTCGTTTGACCCTATTCATAATGGACATTTATTGATAGCGGAATGTGTTATGCAATCTTTGGGATTGAATGCTGTTTTATTTACTCCTGCAAATTGCCCACCACACAAGTTATCAAGTTATGCCCCGGCAACACATCGCGCCGAGATGATAAAAGCGGCAATTGCTGATAATGATAATTTCTATCTGAATACAATAGAATTGGACGATCCATCATTAAAATATACAGTTAATACCATTGCAAAAATGCGTGATTTTTTGCCGGATGTTAAATTGACTTTAATTTTAGGGGCAGATATGGCATTGGATTTTTGTCATTGGCGTTTACCGGAATTAATTATGGAAATGGCCGATGTTGTTGCTGTTAATCGTCCCGGATTAGCAATAGAACAGTTACGTTATATGATAGATTGGCCACCGGCATCACGTATTAATATTATCAATGTACCCAGTGTAGATATTTCATCCACTAAATTACGCGAAATGACAGCAAATGGTAAAAGTATACGCTATCTTACCCCATATTCTGTGGTAAAATATATCAAAGCACATAATTTATATCGGTAGTGGTTGTTTATTTGCAATGGTTATACTGTTGCTGTAGATAAAGTCATATAAAGGGGGCTTTATGTATACTCCCGCACAGCGTTTGATGATTTTAAATCTTGCCAATGATGCGGTAATAGCCGCCGTTGGCAAAAATCCACTGATTAACTCCGGTGATGATCCATTATTTGATCAATTGTCCGGCGTATTTGTGACCCTGAAAAAAAATGGCGATTTGCGTGGTTGTATTGGATATCCGGAAGCGGTGATGCCATTACGCGACGCTATCATTAAATCTGCCCGTTCCGCCGCACTGCATGACCCGCGTTTCCCCCCGGTTACTATCTCTGAATTGTCATCAATCAAAATTGAGGTGACAGTATTGTCTGCATTATTCCCCATTGACCCAAAAGATGTAGTGATAGGCACACATGGCCTGGTGGCAGAAATGGGCAGTCACCGCGGATTATTATTACCACAGGTACCGGTGGAATGGGGATGGGGCAGGGAAGAGTTTATTGCCCACACCTGCAACAAAGCCGGTTTACCCATGGACGCATGGAAAAAAGGCGCCAAATTATTTGGATTCACCGGAGAAGTTATTGTGAAGGATGAAGAGTGAAATCAAATTAAAAATGCAAAATGTAAAATGTAAAATGTGCGCCAAGCGAAGCTTGGTGATTCTTGTCGGTGTGAGTCCGACCCGGGCAAAGCTTAGCCAGCAGTCCGGCACCGAACCCGCATACTTATGGTAACAGAATGTATGGAGCTGGGAGCTGGGAGATGGAAGGCCATAACGCAAGTGAAGGGATAGAGCCCCGAAATTTTAATTGTGATAGGTCGAGTCTTTATTTTTGGACGTAGACAGTAACACAGTAACCGCAATGGCGAGGGTATTGTGCGCACCGGGGTCAGAGACCATGGCAAGTCATCAAATGGAATCATCAGGAACTTGGGAGACCCATCATCTTCCACAATGTGGTAGAGGCATGCAAGGTTAAAATCTGGAGTATGTTTCGATGATTTGATGGGAGTCGGATTAGCTCATAGTAGCGGTGTAGCAGGGTAACGGCCTGTGCGGCTCAGTAAGTCAGCCACGCGAAGGGGCTAACAGTGTGTGTGATGAAGAGAGGTAAACGTTTACGCATGCAAAGACAAGCAGAAGAAACGCTAATAAAACTTGATAACATCGCTGCAATATCGCGGAAGAACCCGTCATGCAAGATAAACAATCTCATGTACTTGCTGTCGGAAGATTTTCTTGCCGTGTGTTTCTGGGAGTTAAAGAAAACTGCATCTCCCGGAGTGGATGGTAAATCATGGGCAGACCTACAAACTGATATTGCTCATCATCTGACCCGTATGGTTAACTGGCTGAAATGTGGCCAATATTGGCCACAGCCGGTGCGCCGGGTGTATATACCTAAAGATGGCAACTCTATGCGTCCACTGGGTATACCGGCAATCGGTGATAAGATTCTCCAGTTGGCCATGACGAAGATATTGATGTCAATATTTGAAGTAGCCTTCCTTCCCATGTCTTATGGTTACAGACCGAATAGGGGAGCACTTAAGGCTCTCGAAGAACTGGATGATTGTTTGTTCAGTGAACCGGTCTCAACAGTAATTGATGCTGATATCAAAGGTTTCTTTGACAGTGTTAATCATGAAAAGTTGATGGATTGCTTAAAAACCAGAGTGTCAGACAGTAGATTCCTTAAACTTGTAGAACGTTTCCTAAAGGCTGGCGTAATGGAAGAAGGTCATTACATGAAGACGGAAAAAGGTACCCCTCAAGGTGGTATCTTATCGCCCGTCCTTAGTAATATCTTTCTTCATTACGTCCTTGATAAGTGGTTTGTAGAAAAGATACAACCCAATTTGGCTGGGAAAGCCTGGATATTCCGCTATGCTGATGATTTTGTCATTTGCGTAGAGAACTCTGAGGAAGCAGAATTGTTGTTAGATGCCATACGTGAGCGTTTTTCTAAATGTGACCTTGAGTTGTCAGCAGAGAAAACGCGCATTATTCCCTTTGGTCGCAAGGCTTGGGCACAATGGCGCAAAGGCGGATTGAAACTGGGAACGTTTGATTTCCTCGGTTTCACTCACTACATTGGAAAATCCCGTAAGGGAGGTTACAAGGTAGGGAGAACAACAAGCAAGAAAAAGTTTCGCAATGCCCTTTTATCCATGAAAATATGGATGAGGGGTGTTCGTAACATATCCATTGCTGAATGGTGGGGATTGCTGAAGATGAAACTGCGTGGACATTATCAATACTATGGAGTAAGTGGAAACTCTGGTGGTATCAACAGATACAACCAATGTGTCCGCTTACTGCTGTATAAATCATTGTTGCGTCGCAGTCAACGTAAATCTATAACGTGGGAGAAGTTCACTGAATATCTCAAACGTTATCCTCTACCAAAACCATTAATAGTTCATGACTGGTATACCAAAACAGCCACGCAGTAGCGCACTGAGGAGCCGTATGCGGGAAATCCGCACGTACGGTTCTGTGAGGGGGAGTGTATATGATTGAGAAGTTATCCAATAGGCGGCGCTTCCGGCGCGTTAGTTCGGTTACCAGAGCTATTGGTGCATCAATGGTATGGAATTCTCTACTCGACTA
>CAZNLA010000453.1:0-4618 GCA_964573385.1 uncultured bacterium | reverse complement strand
CTTTGCGCAGATAATTACCGATATCTGTATTAAAATTATACATTAAGCGGGTGGTAAACTCTAATAAGTCAGATGTATATTCGATATTTCCCGGCCATGGACCCTTCTTTACCATACCGTCGCGGGTGAAATCCCATGGGTGAGATATGCCGGGTAAACCTTTTTCCCAATCATGCTGAATCCAAAATTCATTCGGCGCCGGTGAATAATCTTTCCAAGCTGCCCGGGCTTTTTCCAGTGTGCCATATTTTGTCTTAAGATATTCTGCAAATAAGGTGCGGAAACGCAACATACCATCTTTACTGAGAGAACCAAAGGTCCAGAACAACAGGCTGTCTTCATTTTGTATCTGAATAATCGCCACCGCCGGGTCATCCGCCAGTTTTATCCCACTGTACGGATTAGGACGGTTATATAACTCTTTTATCCACGCTTTGTAACCGGTTTGCATTGCCGGGTCAATGAATAATAAGCTTTGTGCAGAACTGCCGGCATTGCCCAGGGTTCCCCAACTTTTTTTAATTTTACAGGCGGTTGCCCAATACGGCGAAATGATAGTGTAAATGCCGGAGGATTTCATGGCAGTAACTAATTTAAATATTTGATCAAGCTCTTTTTCGTCAATATCAGTTACCTTAGAATTGTCACCCTTAGGTTCCAATGCGGTATGGGTACGGACGATATTAACACCACGTTTAGCAAGGAATTGTGCGTGAACTTTTAATTGTTCCAATGTCAAATTACGCTGGTTATATTCAGAACCACCCCAGAATCGGATTGGTTTGCCATCAAGTGTTGTAATGAAAGAGTTACCATCTTTGCTTTTACCAATATAACCATGTTCGCCGGCCTCTTTTTCATTTAGATAGCGCAAATCAAGCATGGATTTTGCATCCAGAGTATCTTTTGCCGGGGTAAAATCCCAACCTGTTCCCGGCTTAATATCATAAAACGGTTTTGGCGCGTCATCTGTCGGTTTGTATTTGCCATTTGGGGTAAAGGTGTCCATGGTTAATAGAAAACAATCTATCGCACCCATTGCCTGTTTGCCTGCTTTTTTTGTTTCACCCAATATAAAACTAAATTTATGTTTACCTGCAGTTAAATCCTGAATACCCAGGTTATACCACGCTATTTGCGGTGGCCAACCCCAGTTACCATTTGCGGCAGTATTACATTTATTAACCCCTTTTTTATAATCAATAACTGTAATGTTGCCATCATCAATTTTATATTCAATTTCTGATGCTGCACGTAACCAAAAATTATATTTGCCTGCAGTAGTAATATCAACAGTATATTCCGCGGTTCCACTCACTGTACCGGGAACCTCAGTGAAACTGGATAACCACGCACCACCAGATAACGCATAAGGATTAATATTATTAAATCCCGAGTTATCGACAATATCGTTCTTAGCGGCAGGTAATTCGCCTTCAACCCATAAAAACTTCTGACCTGCCTGGCTGCAGGAAGTTATTGGCAGCAAAATTGCCAGCAATAACAGATAAACTGCCGATTTAGTAAACATATTTTCTCCTTTAATGCTTGTATTAAACCTATAATATCTTTATTTAACAGGAATATCAATACATGGTTTTATCATTTATCCCTGAATTTAAATATAATATGCAAATCAGCAATTAACAATGGTGAATTTGTTGAAATCCTATTGACATTAACCGCTGTATAGATATACTATTCGTTAACAGGATTTTCATTTTTTATATTCAAAATAACCCTTTAGAAATCCAAAAACACAGTTAATATTTTTAAGCTAAAATGCGGAGTAAAATGATGCGTATTCTAAAATATTCAATGCGATTATTAATTATATTTGTAATATCAGTCAGTCTGTTTGGGTGTGGAAATGGTGGTAATGGCAGTACTCCTGTCACTGCGGGTAACAGCAATGTTGCGGTGGCTAACACATCACCAGTCGCCAGTTTCACCGCAACACCTGATTTGTTGAGGAATAATGTTGATGATTTATTGAAGGTTAGTGTTGATGCTTCACTATCAACAGATGCAGAAGATAAAGACAAAGTTCGGGTACGATGGGATTGGACGAATGATGGGAAATGGGAGACTGATTTCACTGATGTAAAAATAGATACTTATAAATATCCATCCGCCGGCACATACACTATTAAGTTAGAAGTAATTGACAGAACCGGGTTGCGAAACACAACAACAAAGCAGGTATCAGTATCATTAGCCGGTAAAAATATTGTTAACAACGAAAGTACCGATAAAGCAGATATGGTTGGGGTGCCGGCAGGGACATTTGCAATGGGCACAGCATTCAGTAAATGGTGGACACCCGCCACTCAGCAAGTCACACTTTCCGGTTTTTGGATTTATAAATACGAGGTCACCGTTGCGCAATATCGGGCATTTTGTACCGCGACCGGACGAATTATGCCAACGTTCCCAACCGGTTATAGTTGGACCGGGAAAACAACAGACTGGACAGACGCGGCTCTGCAGCAACACCCCATCGTAAATGTTACCTGGTTTGACTGCAAAGCATATGCGGACTGGGCCGGGGTTTCGTTACCAACCGAAGCGCAATGGGAATATGCCGCGACCGGGCCAAAACTGTTAAATTACCCGTGGGGAGGAACCGCGACAGCAATTGACCCCTGCAATGGTTGGGACGTTACGAAATGCGCGAACAATACAAATTCGGCCAGTAAATCAATATCCACCTGGCCGGTTGGCAGTTTTCAACAGGGTGTCAGTTGGTGTGGCGCGTTTGATATGGCCGGCAATGTTTGGGAATGGTGCGCTGATAGATATGGTTCCTACGTGTCAACCCCAGTTAGTAATCCAACCGGTTCCGCCACTGGATATGACAGAATGGTACGTGGTGGCGCATGGAGTAACGACGGGGTAGTAGTATCTAACGCGACACTGACCCATGCAAATGAAGTCTATTATTATTATCGTGGTTCGTACCGCTACTATTATAACCCGAATAAGTTTGTAAATGACATCGGCTTCCGTTGCGTCTCTAATTCACCGATAAAATGATGACCAGTAATGTGTCGCTGTTCAGTAGTTGAGAAAATAAAAAATACAGATCTTACGCTTAAGGTCACTTAAACAAGCTAAGTGACAGTTTGCTGAGTTTATTGAAGCGACCATTTTCAAGCAGATTTCTTTATATGCAAAAGTCCTCTTTATCTAAAAATAAATTGATAATTTGGGGTCACGATAAAATCCTATTGACGCTATATATGCCACAATGATATAGTATGTGCAGGAATATTATTATGGGATAGAGGCTGATAGAAGAATATGCCACGATTAACTGAACAGGAAAAACAGGATATCCTTCGCTATATTGAGGCAGATAAACCACTGCCGGATAAATACCGTTTTCTGTTGTTTCAGGAACTATTGTTGAGGTGAGTATAGGAGGGAATATGTGATGGCAAAGATAGAAGTTATAGGCACCGAAATATCTGTAATTATTATAAACGACAACGACTATATCTCTCTGACAGATATGCTTAAAGCTAAAGATGGTGATTTTTTTATTTCTGACTGGTTACGCAACCGTAATACACTTGAATTTCTCGGCATTTGGGAGAGCATCTATAATCCCACTTTTAATTATGGCGAATTCGCCATAATTAAAAGTCAGGCTGGTTTAAACAGTTACAAAATCAGTGTTAAAGAGTGGACAGAAAAAACAAATGCAATTGGGTTAAAAGCTACTGCAGGAAGATATGGCGGTACCTATGCTCATAAAGATATTGCTTTTGAATTCGGCATGTGGGTCAGTGCCGAATTCAAAATATATCTTATTAAAGAATTCCAACGACTTAAAGATGAAGAATTCAAGCAGCTTGGATGGGATATCCGGCGCAATCTGGTCAAAATCAATTACCGTATCCACACCGATGCAATCAAGCAGAACCTTATACCACCTGAACTTACGTCTAAACAAGTGAACCTGATTTATGCAGCAGAAGCAGACGTGTTGAATATGGCACTTTTCGGAATAACAGCGAAGGAATGGCGCGATAAAAATCCGGGTAAGAAAGGCAATATCCGGGATGAAGCGGATATATCACAACTTGTATGTTTATCAAACCTGGAAAATCTGAATGCTTTATTTATCAAAGAAAATATCCTGCAACCTGAACGGCTTCGCAAATTGAACCAGATCGCTATACAACAAATGAAATTGCTGATGGATAACTCAAGTGTAAAACAGCTTGAAGGAAAGAATAAATAATGGCATTACATGAATATTTTCCGCAATCTCCCTACGCGATACTCGAACCGGGTATTCGATAGTTTCCTGCTGATGAGGCAATGCGCAAGTCTGGGGATTAAAACATAGCATTGTCTGCGCCTTGGAAAGGTGCGTTTATTAAGTCGCCACTCCGTGGTTAATAGACTGTTTTATCTTTACATTGCGCCAATAAAATAGTCACAAATCACATGCTATTGTTGACACCTTGTTTACGAAATACATTTTCTTTCTGGTAAAATCGTACGAAACGGTTGAAATCGATTATATTACCATTACTAACTCAGTGACCTTTATAAAAATCCGAAATTTTCTGTACGGACTTGGTTACTAATGACCTAAAATTCTTTA
>CAZNLA010000452.1:0-4621 GCA_964573385.1 uncultured bacterium | reverse complement strand
GTTTCACATGATGTTCCTAATATTTTGCATCTTGCAAATAGATCAGCGATGTTATATGAAGGAAGATTGCTTTTCTGTGGTAACGCGGAAGAGTTCCTGCAAAGTGATGACCCGGTAGTCAAGCAATTTGTTAATGGATCTACGGAAGGGCCCATACACGTGGTGTAATTTCTGGAAAAAGGGTGGTACTATGGGTAGCAAAGGTAATGAATTTAAAGTCGGTGCGATGTTTTTAATAGGCATATCCTTGTTAGTGGTTGTTATTTCAATGATTAACAGATATGGTGAAGAACGTGGCAAATTTTCCTTTACGATACGTTTTAATCAGGCACAGGGGATTTTAATAGGTGCCCAGGTGCGTGTTTCCGGTATTTCTGTCGGTCGGGTAACCGGTATTGGTGTTGAACCTGGCTCAAACCTTGCTTTGGTTAAAGTAATCATTCCAACATATGTACAATTAGGCAAAAATTATCATTATGCTGTAAATATGGGGGCTTTAGTAGGGGAAAGATATATTGAAATTATTCCTACTGAAAAAATGGGCGATGTTGTAAGCGCGGATGATGTAGTAAACGGATATAGTCCACCTGTAATGGATGATTTGCTGATTGCTACCGGTGAGTTATTAAGTAAATTAAATGAGACAACCACTAATTTAAACTCAATAATAGGTGATAAATCGTTACAAAAGTCTTTAAAAATGGCTATTCGTGATTTACAGATGACCGCGAATGCGTCTGCCGCATTTACTCAGGAAATGCAACATATTTTAGCACGTAATGGTGGTGCAATTGAGGCGACATTACAAAATCTTGAAAGCACAACTGAGACAGCCAGTGGTTTTGCGAAAGACGCCAGAGCATTGGTAGCTACCCACAAGGGTGATATCGCTGACATGATGTCTAATTTGAAACGTACCACCGGTGATGCCGCAGAATTTGCTGGTTTATTAACACAATTCATGAAAGATAACCGTTTTCAATTCCAGGATGCTGTGTTAGACCTTCGAAATACCACTTCGTCTGCTGCGGAGTTCGCAAGAGGATTAAATGATGTTCTTAATAAAAACTCTACAGATTTGACTGAAACTATTGGAAACTTAAAAAAGACCACTGCCGCATCTGCTGAATTAGCCGGTGGTTTAAATAGTCTGTTAAAAGAACATCGTGAAGATTTGAATGGATTAATGAAGGATATTAAAGTCAGTGCGTCTAATGCCAATGAGTTTACTTCTTCGTTAAATAAAATGATAAAAGATAATCAAAATGATTTGTCGGCATCTATAACTGAATTAAGACAAACAACTAAATCAGCTTCAGAGTTTGCGGTAGGATTAAACAAAATATTGGTTGATAACCAGTCAGATATTCAGGGGATGATAACCGGTATTAAGAAAACAACAGAAAATTCCGCCGCTTTAGTAGCTAATCTGGATACAATAGTTAAGCAACAAGGGCCGTCTATAGAAGCTATTATTTCTGATCTGGTTGTCATTTCATCAGACATGCGTAAGTTAAGTGATACTATTACACCGCAACTGACAAACTCTAAAATAATTCCCAATCTGGATGTTGCATCAGCAAATATTGTATTAATTTCCAAAAGATTAGATAATGCCGCAGCGTCAATTGAAAGTTTGGCCGCAGATAAAGATATTCAACAGGCACTGCGTGATTCAGTAGGAAATATCAAAAAAGCTGGCGACGATATGCAGAAAATGATGGCTGATACCCGCAACGCTATGTCGGTATTACCTGAAGTAGCAACATCAATTAAAGAGATATCGTCAAATGTAATGTCCGCAACAACTGATTTGAAATCCGCGGCTAAAGATTTGCCGGGTATAACACAACCATTTAAGAAAATTGCTGCAGAATCTTCAAATAATGTTCTTGATATATCACGTCAATTGAAAACTGCCAGTAGTGATGTAACTATAGCAGCACGGCAATTAGCTAAAATGGGAGTGTTTTTTGATCAGTTGCGATTTGAACCGGAAGGCAGACTATATAGAATGCGATATACATTAGATTCAAAATCTAATAACCGTGGTGATTTGGGTATGAAAATGTATTCCAATAATTTAATGTTATTACACAAATTAACGACGTAGGACAGGCTAACCGCTTAACATTCGAGTTTGGGAATAAATGGGGTCAAAAAAGATGGTTACGGTATGGCATAGTTGAAGATAAATTTGGCGCGGGGATGGAATATAATTTCACCGATAATACCAGATTGTCATTTGATTTATATGATCCCGCTAATATTCGCGGACGTGCTGCCCTTGACTTTCGCTTAAAACCATTCGCTAATCAATGGTGGTTAACCGTCGGTGCGTTTGATATCGGTGATAAAACTAATAGCAATTATGGTGCTGGCATTACATATCGGCCATAAATTGCTCCTTGCCTATTTTGGGCTATAATTGTATTCTTTAGGTGATACAAGTGAGGTTAAATGCCTGTAAAAGTATATTCTGATCGTATTTTATCATTAGAAAAAATATTAAAAGATAAATATCCAAAGTTTTTTATGCCGATTTTGCGTCTGGTAGATGCGATAATGGGATTAGACAAGATTGATTATTATTATCAGCAGGGTGCTGAGGGTGATTCATATTATTTTTTCTCTCGCGTATTGGATGCTTTTGAAATAAAATTGAATATTTCTGATGATGATCTTGCTAAATTGCAAAATAATGATTCCATGATTATTACATCTAATCATCCGCATGGTATGATAGATGGCGTTATAATAGGCGCATTATTAGCCCGGGCAGGAATAAATTATAAGTTTCTTGCTAATTATCTGTTGCATCAAATGCCAGCAGCACGTGATTATGTTATTCCGGTTGATCCTTTTGGTGGTTCAAAAGCAAAAGAGAAGAATACACGTCCTTTATTAGAAGCTTTAAGATTTACCAGAGGAAATGGAAAGCTTGCGATGTTCCCATCTGGTGAAGTAGCACACTGGCATAAATTAGGCGATAAAAAGCTATCGAATCTCCATGGATACCAAATGTAGGCGGAATTATACGGGCATCCAAGGTTGATGTTTTACCGGTTTTTATAGCAGGTGGTAACAGTAATTTTTTTAATACTGTTGGGTTAATTAATCCATTATGCAGAACATTTTTGCTGATGAGAGAAACGTTGCGAATGCATGGAACTGTAATAAATATGCGTATTGGTGATAGAATACCATATGAAACTTTGAAAAATATAACAAAAGATGATGAGTTAGCGAGTTTTCTTAGAGAAAAAACATTATCGCTGGCTGATGATGTGGAGAAATAATAAGTGGTTAATAAAGAATATAATATACCTGTTGCAGATAGTAAAGATATTTTGGAATTAATTTCTGAAATAGATGCACTTCCTGTAGAGGCTAAAATGACAGATTCCGGTGGTATGGTTGTATATCTTGCTAAAGCATGCCAAATTCCTGCCGTAATGCATGAAGTTGGGCGTCAACGCGAGATTGCCTTCAGAAGCGTGGGAGAAGGTACCGGAAAAGCATTGGATCTGGATGAATATGACGATTATTATTATCATTTGTTATTATGGAATCACGATTCAAATGAATTAGTAGGTGGATACAGGTTGGGACCGGCAGATGAAATAATAGAAAAATATGGTATAAAAGGTTTATATACCAGTACTCTATTTGATTTTGATGAAAAGTTAACCAGTATTATTAATCCTTCTGTTGAATTAGGACGTTCTTTTATACGTCAGGAATATCAGCGTAATTACAGTCCTTTAATGCTGTTATGGAAGGGAATCGGACAGTTTGTGGTACGTAATCCCAAATACCGGAATTTGTTTGGACCTGTAAGTATTTCAAATAGTTATGCATCGACATCAAAAGAGATGATGGTTTCGTTTTTGGAAGCTAATCATCTGAATGAAAATTTGGCCGGTAATGTATCACCACGTAACCCTATGACATTCTGTGCTTTTAAAGATGATGAATGCCTGGATTCATGCCTGGCCGGTGTTAAAACTCTTGAAGAATTGGATAAATTGATTAAAGAAAGAGAAGGTGGCATAAGAAGCATTCCTATATTAGTTAAACAGTATCTGCAAATGGGTGGAAAAATGTTAGGGTTTAATATAGATCCGGATTTTAATGATTCATTGGATGCAATGGTATTAGTGGATTTAGCAACAACTGAACCACGTTTATTACGAAGATATTTTGGTAATGAAGGAACTATTTCTTTTCTGAAATACCATGGTATGGAAACGAAAGAATAATTAATGATTTCAGTTATTAATCCCAAAATTATATATATAATTTCATTTTTTCAGTATGCGTTGATAGGATTAGTATTAGCTATGCCATTGGGCCCTGTTGGTGCAATGTGTATGCAACGTACACTGGCCCGTGGTAAATGGGCAGGATTGTTAGTTGGCCTTGGTGCGGCAACTGCGGATGCATTATGCGCTTTCATAGCAGCCCTCGGTTCTACTAATTTTAGCGATTTCTTTAAAAAATACGAAGTTCAGGCATTGGTTATAACGTTCTTATTAATTATAGGTGCTGCTATAAAAATGTGGCATAATAAACCAAAAACAGAAAAAACACCACATAATCCTATTCGTTCCGCTTTATT
>CAZNLA010000451.1:0-4647 GCA_964573385.1 uncultured bacterium | reverse complement strand
CTCCGACATCGCGCGGAATATCCGCCGATTTCGCGATAATAACTATACCGAACCGTTAGCCGTTTATTACCATGCTATCATAAATTGCGACCCTTCCCGCCCATTTGTTTTTTATGAAGGATACGAGGCAGTTAATGAAGACGAATGGATTATTTGCGCACATAAATTTGCCATTAAAAATAAAATCGTCAATTCTTTATGTACCGATGAACTATTAATATATTTTGAAATGTGGTTACGATACAAAGAACGACCCAACAAAGATATGGCGGATAAGGTGGCCAAATTAAAAGAAACTCAGTTGGAAACACGTCTGGAAGAACTGACATATATGATTCAGCAAAATCGTCCTTTCACCATAATGCGGGGCGTATTTGCTGCTACCCCGGCAGAACTTGTTAAAATGGTGTATGGCAATAAAGAATTGTGGAAAGGTAAGTCACGTCCGGTTGTTTACGAAATGGCAATGTCGCGGTGGAAAGACGGCGCGTTGTGTTGTTGGTTACGGCAAAGAGGATTAGAAAAATTAGCTGATCAGATAGATATTATAAAAGAAGAATTGCGCGATAATGTGCTGGCGGCTTTTGAGAAAATATTACGATTATTGGAACCGGAACTGCCAATGGTTAAAGTAGGTTTTATAATACCCGAACCTATAAGTTATTATACAATCAACTCCGGTGAAGAGAAAACCATCGCAATAAAATATTCAACTTACGGATGCGGTATACCGTTTGGGGTGGTGAATATTATAAACGAAGCACCGGGTGTGCATATCGTTAATAATACAATAAATCAAAGAACCGGCACTATTGAGGTTACCATAGATTCAAAGTTCGACCAGAAAAGCCATGTTATCAATGAGGTGAACCTTGATATTGAAAGTGGTGTCGCGGAATTAGCAAATACCCCATTCACCATAAAATATCGCATAAATTTCCCCGCCAGCATAACTTTAAAAAGATTATTGACCGGATTCACTATCGGTTTTACATTTTTTGCTATAACCCGTTGGTTGCTGATGGTAGTTTCATATAAAAGCGTAATAAATTATACCGACATTGCAGATGATAACTTCTGGATAAATATCACCAGTTTTAAGTTGCCATTCATCGGATACATCTCAATTTTTCTGGTCTTTGCGTTATTCATTTATATAGGACTAAAAATCTGGTTCAGATTTATGCGAAGGAGTGAAGTATAAATGGAAATTGCAATTGGCATTGCGGTAGTTGCTTTGATAGTATTGCTTGGCATATATGTCATTCCGGGCATTTACTGGTTCGCCGCCCAGATTTCATTTCATTTCTTTTATTTCTTTGATGCGTTATTCAGCGCAAACTACTTCACCGGCATCCCCTGGTTTGCCTGGGGCATCGCCGGCGGTCTAATAGGCGCGTCAATAGCGTTTTTATCAGTAGCACCCAGATACGGCATGAGAAAAAAGAAGCTCCTGATCCTGTTGTCCCCTCTAATAATCATCCTGATAATCCGTTGGTTATTTTATGTGGCAACATTATTCAGTCGAAAAAGTTATTAACAAGGACATACCCAAATGGCAAAAATGCGAATTTATAATATTAATCTGGGGGTGCGAGATATTCTGGGACCGGGGTATCGTGCGGTTGTTTGGGTTATGGGTTGTGGCAGAAAATGCGAAGGTTGTATTGCACCGGAGATGTGGGATTATGATGGTGGTGATGAGGTTACGGTTGAAGAACTGGCTGAGTTTATGTTGCAGAATGATGTTGATGGTATAACAGTAAGTGGTGGCGAACCGTTTGACCAACCCGAGGGATTAACAGAATTATTGAAGTATATAAAAGCTAAAGGGAAAAACACCTGGGTATTTACGGGTTACACCATTGCCGAATTGCGAAATAGTGACAACGAAAATACGAAAAACGCGTTGCAATATGTTGATGTATTGGTGGACGGTGAATATATTAAAGAAAAATCCGGCACTTTCCCGTATCGCGGGTCTGCCAACCAGAATATAATATATTTAACAGATGCCATACCAGCAATACCATCGGACGATGCCGGTGGCAGAATACAGGTTGTGATGAAAGGCAATGAATTAATGGTTGTCGGGGTACCACCACCGGGATTTGTTGATAAATTTCGTCAATCATTACAACAAAATGGGATAAAATTAGCAGAAAACAGTTAAAATCATCCGGTTATACTTCATTTTTTCATTCTAATGGTGTATATTTATACTACAGATGGTTGAGTTTTACAGGATTATCGCTTTAAGTCACTTCGACAGGCTCAGTGACCGGTCGCTGAGCCTGTCGAAGCGACCATTGTTAAACAGATTACCCTTATGAGTGAAAGTCCTGGTTTTATATAAAGCAATCTATAGAAGCTTTTGAAAAACCTGTCTGAATTGTAGGGAATGCCGTCCCCGGCATTCCGTACAGAAAAAATAAAAATATTTTGGTTTGCAAAAGCCTGCACAGTGTTAACATTACGTTTATATACATTTTAAAATAGAGATCTTTTTGGGAAAAATGGTCATTTTTGATTGTAAGCCAACCCCTTTAGGGGTGAAATGTTAATAGTGGTGGATTATTGTACAAAAAAATAACCCCAGCGGGGTGACATGTTAAAAACGCTGTAATATAAGAAAAGCCTCTGAAAAACGATAAACGTAACATGTCACCCCTGAAAGGGGTTTAAAATCCTGAAAACATACACTATTCTATTAACATGCCACCCCTAAAGGGGTTAGATTGAAAGTAGAAATATTACTACAAAGAATATTTGAAATCTTCTTTGTGTTTTATCTGTTCTTTTGTGGTGAATAATAATATTTGTGGGTGACACCCACATTAGATATTTATAATAAAGAGGTGATTTATGGCGACAGCTGCGACTGCGACTAATCAAACGTTATCAGAAATAATTGCAAAAGTAGGCATATTACCAACAAATATGTTGGAACAATTAATGAAACGCGCAGAAACCCTTGACGAATGGCTTGGACGGGTTGCGGTTGATGATGGCATTCTGGGTGAAAAAGAGTTGGCGGAAATAATTTCAAACGAAATGCGATGCCAACTGGTATTGCCACGTACCCTGCCACCTAACAACAAAGCAATGGATCACCTGCCATTTGAAACGTGCCGAAACAATGATGTTTTACCGATTGATTACAGATCCGGCATTTTAACCATTGCCGTCGCAAACCCATTGGATAGCGCGCTAATTATCACCATAAAAACAATTACCGGTAATGAACTGGATGTTAAGGTTGCGCCACGTAATGAACTGCAGAATACCATAACCCAATGGTATGCCCAGCGTAAAAAAGAAGCAGAAGTACAAACGATGGGACAACCGCAAAGTTTTTCACCATCTTTTGGTGTCAATTCCGGCACTGTAGGTAACCCATCTGAAGATTCCAGCGATATCACCCTTGATGACTTGCTGATGCATATGCTTGAGTTCAAAGCATCTGACCTGCACCTGGCAGTTGGGTCAACACCGATGATGCGCGTCCATGGAGAATTGATGCCGATGCCATTTCCGGTGATGAAACCGATGAGATTACAGGAAATTATATACGGAATTTTGTCTGACCCTCAGGTGACAACTTACGAATCAAAATGGGAATTAGACTGTGCTTATTCAATGCCGCGAATATCACGGTTCCGCGTTAATGTTCATCGCCAACGCGGTTCCATTGGTGCCGTTATCCGTACCATTCCGTCAGAAATCCCATCATTAGACAAATTGCATATGCCATCCATAGTACGCGAAATGACGGTACGACCCCGTGGATTAGTGCTGGTTACCGGGCCAACCGGGTCTGGCAAATCAACGACATTAGCGGCGATGATTGATGAAATTAACGCCACCAGACGCACTCATATCGTGACTGTTGAAGACCCTATTGAGTTCCTGCATAAAAACAAAATGAGCGTAGTAACCCAACGTGAGGTTGGATCAGATACTGAAAGTTTTAATATGGCTTTACGCCATGTGTTACGTCAGGACCCTGATATCATATTAATTGGTGAAATGCGTGACCTGGAAACCATTCAGGCCGCTGTGACCGCCGCAGAAACAGGCCACCTGGTTTTTGCCACATTACATACAACTTCCGCAATGCAAACCATTGAGCGTGTAATTGACGTATTCCCTCCTCATCAACAGGAACAGATACGCAGTCAGTTATCTAATACTTTGGAAGGCATATTTTGCCAAAATCTGGTTCCAAATATTGATGGCAAAGGTAGAAGTTGCGCCCAGGAAATATTAATAGCTACCCCCGCAATTAGAAACCTGATTCGCGAAGGCAAGGTCCATCAAATGGGTTCAGTATTACAGGCGAGTGCGAAATACGGTATGCAGACGATGGATAACGCACTGAAACAACTGGTACAAAACCGCAAAGTAAGCCTGGAAGAAGCAACATTAAAAGCAAGTAATCCAGATGACTTCAAGTCGTTTGTTGCGATGCAGTAATTTTACAGTTTTTAGTGGTTTGGTGTTTGAGTTAAAGCCCCACCCCAACCCCTCCCCGTAGGAGAGGGACTTTTTTGTTGGGGGGAACGTTGAACATTGAACGTCCAACGTTGAATTTTGAATTATTTGTATTATTAGGGAGTTGGTGTTTGATTTACAGCCCCACCCCAA
>CAZNLA010000450.1:0-4651 GCA_964573385.1 uncultured bacterium | reverse complement strand
AATTTACGGGTATGTTATAGTTGCCAGTATCATTTTGCTTTAAACACTTCTCAGCGAATTGAACTGCTGACTGATGATGGCATGTTCAATGAAATTGATGGTGATTTACGACCGGGTAACCCGCTTAATTTCCCTGATTATGAAGAGAAATTAGTGCGAAGTATTGAGAAATCAAAACAACCGGAAGGATTTGTCTTTGGTGACACTATAATCGGTGGCACTGATGCGGTCTTAGGTATCGCTAATTTCGCTTTCATGGGTGGAAGCATGGGATCAGTATACGGTGAAAAAGTTACACGTTGTTTAGAACGTGGCGCGGAATTAAAAAAGCCGGTTGTCATGGTTTGTGCTTCAGGTGGCGCCAGAATGCAGGAAGGCATTATTTCGTTAATGCAAATGGCCAAAACATCGGCAGCCTGTGAAAAATTAAAAGCCGCCGGTCAATTTTATCTGGTTGTTATGACTGACCCAACAACTGCCGGTGTTTTAGCTAGTTATGCGTCACTCGGTGATATCATAATTGCTGAACCGGGAGCGTTAATTGGATTTGCTGGTCCACGTGTAATTGAACAAAATCTTAAAATAAAGTTGCCACCGGGCACACATACTTCAGAATTTCAATTAAATCATGGCATGATTGATATGGTAATTCATCGTCGTGATTTGCGCAGTACTGTTGCCAAATTAGTTGCAATGATGGCTCCTAATTCGGCAGTTTCAATTACAAAGGAGACGGAGGTAACAAATGAGCAATAATAGTAACGCCAGCAGATGGCTTCCATTTGAACGACCTCTCCAGGAAATTGATGAACAGATTAGTCAATTAGAAGCATACACTGTGTCACATGGTATTGACCGCAGTGAACAAATAAAACATTTACGTGATGAATATGCCCGTTTAAGTCAACACATATTCACGCATTTATCAGCGTGGGATAAAACTATGATGGCTCGTCATCCAAACCGACCTTATACACTGGATTATATCAAAATTATTTTTGATGATTTTATTGAATTGCATGGTGACCGCAGATTCGGCGATGATCCCGCGATTGTGGCCGGTGTAGCAACTTTGAATGGCCGAACAGTTATGATAATCGGACATCAGAAGGGTAGAGACGTAAAAGAACGCACATTTCGTAACTTTGGCAGCGCTAAACCAGAAGGTTACCGAAAAGCGATGCGGGTTATGGATATCGCGGAACGTATGGGAATACCGGTAATTTCTTTTGTGGATACCCCTGCTGCAGAAGCTAGGCTTGAAGCAGAAGAACGCGGAATATCTGAGGCTATCGCCTCGAGTATGGCGATGATGTCCCGTTTGAAAACACCGATTTATGTTGTTGTAATTGGTGAAGGCGGCAGTGGTGGTGCCATTGGTATTGCTGTTGGCGATCAGATTTGTATGCTGGAACATACCATATATTCTGTAATTCCTCCTGAAGGATGCGCGGCAATATTGGATACCTTCGGCAGAGACGGTACCCGTGGTGGCGAAGCAGCGGCAGCGTTAAAGATTACTGCTCATGATAATTTGCGAATGGGAATCATTGATGAAGTAATTCCGGAACCGATAGGCGGTGCACACAGAAATGCTTTAGCCGCAGCAGTCGCAATTAAAGAAAGTATATTAAACAACCTTGCAAGGCTGGATAAACTATCAACAGAAGAACTATTGAATCAAAGATACGAAAAGTTTAGAAAAATCGGCGAGTTTGTAAAAGAATAAAAAAAATGGCTTATACGCGCAACCTGATATACAGGTTGCGCGTATTTAGTATAAATATGGTAAAATAAGTTATACGGAATTGAATATTCTGAGGTGTGATTATGTTTAACTTTAATCGGGTCATAATATTGTTTTTATTCATCTTAATCGCAGTTGTTAGTTTAATGGCGATACCGCCAATTAAAAGCGACCGCGAAGAATTAAGATTAATAGGTGATGTTAAGTCAGTAGAAATAAGTGAAAATAATATTCGTACTTTAAGATATGACTTTTTCCCCGTTGGTGGTAATCTATTTACCGGATTTACATATAAAGATGACGGCAAAACAATAGATTATATTATTAAACCGGGTGCAACTATATCAAACCCGGATACTAATGAATATAAAAAGACATTCCTATGGCAAAAGGGAATGAAAACCGAGTTTAAACGGGAAGATTATTACGATGAAACCGGAAACGTTGTTGGATATTCTTATTTTAATGCCGTTAATAATAATACCGAGTTTGTGAAACAGAGTTATAAATATGATGTGTCAGGTAATAAAGATGAACGCGGAACCGGTATATCTGATGCTAAAAAGAATAAAGTTGAAAAGTTTGCTTATGATGATAAAAATAATATCATTGAAAAAGCAGAATATATAAATGGTAATAAAACCCGCGAGTTTAAGTATAGTTACGAATTTGATCTGGAAGGAAATTGGACGAAACGTGTAATTCTGGCAAAAGATATCGCTGCCGGACAAACAAAGTTTAACCAAAGTTCAGTTACTTCCCGGGATTTTTCTTATTTTACTTTAAAAAATCCACCGCCTCCGCCGGTTGATGTTGTTAATTTGAATTCTAATTTCGGATATGCTGATACAGTACATATTCTGGGACCGGATGTAACCCTTCCTACTGACCGTAAAACCACATTAACCTGGCGTTTAACCGGGAATGTTCCGGTAATTAAAGCCGGAGATTTTTTGACCGCCGGTAATGTCGCTAATAATATGTTTGACTTTGGCCGATATGTTGAGTCAGTTGTTAAAAATCCCGATGGATCTGTAACAGTTAATACAAGTAAAATTGACCCGACAAAAGCATTGCCAAAACGCAAAGCGGGAGATCCCAATAATACTGACCCATTAGTAGCCCCTACACAACCTGATCCGACTCCGGTTGCGCCACCACAACCAGCCATACGTCTTAAAGAAAATTGCCGGGCTATATTCCCGACAACTGATACAGTTAAAATTGCGGGTATGGATGTAAAAGATAAGATTTATACAAAAATTACATTTTCTGCCATTGATGCTCAACCGCAGGTAGGTTCATTTTTATATCTGGCACTAAATCCACCAACGGTGAATGAAGAAAAATATTTAAAAGTTGAAGCAGTAGAACAGAAATATGGTGTTACTGTTGTAACAGCATCAAACGCGACACCTTTTGATATGATACGTCCTGCTAAACAAAACAAACCTGGAATAGTACAGTATAAGCAGTCTGTAATTTTCACCAAAGTACTTGTAGACTATAAAATGACTGAATTGACTGAAAATTCTATAGCTTTTCTTGATCCTGCACCGGGTTGGCAAAAAGACAATATAGTCATCATTGATCAGTCTCAACCGGTTGTTGCTCAGCCTTTAACACCAGGCTACCCAATTGGTATGCCACAACCACCACAACCTGTAGTAGCTCCTGTAACTAATCAACCTGGTATTATCGGGATGGGTGGCGCAGGAAGCAATGAAAGAAAAATATTAAAAGTCTCGCATCCGGTTACTGGTGTTACCGTGTTTGAAACAACTCAGGCAGAACCTGAAGAACTATATAATGAAATCGCCGGGTATAAATATCCTAAACTTCCACCAAAAGTTCTGGTAGGTAATCCTAATATGCCTAATGGTCCAGGGACAATGCCTTTAAATCAGCCTTTTGTAGTAACCCCGGATTTACCTTATAAGTTTTTAAAGATTACAGTCGTGAATACTATTCCTATGGCTTTCTTTGAATCACCCGGACCTACTGTTCAAATGGGTGAAAAAATAATGATTCCTGCAACACCTAATAGTCAGGAAATAATTATGACTGTAACTGGTCCGACTACACCATTTGGAAGAAATGTTGGTATCCCGGTTGATGTTGATCCCCAGAGCATTCAGCAGAATAATCCAAATGGAAATCCTGTAACTCAACCAGTTATGCAACCGGCAAAACCAACTTTAAAAGCAGGGGTGAAATTATTACCGGCATCAGTAAGAATTGTATATTATAATGAATCAACAAAATCAGTAATTCTCAAGGGTGATGTACCTGATTTGCGTAAAGGCGATTTGGTTGCTTTTGAAGGTAATGTTACTGAATCAACTTCCAAGAAAGTTTTACAGGGGATTCAGTTTAGAGTGACATCTATACCACCTGTTGGCGCGCCATTGAGATATGCATTTGAAAAAGTAACGAAAGATGAAGTATATGACCAACCACAACCGCAACCACAGCAACAAGCAAATGACCCAATGGATGATGGTAATATGGGTGGTGGACCAGGTCCAAGTGTGGGACGACCAAAAACTGTAGGACCGGGTGTGGCATTACCACCAGTAATTACACCATTCTTTGGGATTTAATATCAGGAGATATTGATGAAAATATCGCGAAAAATTTCTGTTTTATTACTGGCATTATTTATAATGCCAGTTTTTTCTTTACCGGTTAATATCATTTTAATGATTGGTGATGGCATGGGACCGGATGTTGTTAATGCTGCCGGTGCTTATAAATATGGAAAGGATTACAAGGGTTTAGATGGAAAATCTCTCTTAACCATGCAAACCCTTAAAGGGCATAAATATGTAACTACTTTTTCTTCCGAGGGCAAAGGGTATGACTTTGGATGGAAAGGTGGTGATGTTAAATATGTTATGAATG
>CAZNLA010000449.1:0-4652 GCA_964573385.1 uncultured bacterium | reverse complement strand
ATATAAAATATATGGTGACCCTACTGTATGTGATGGTATATACTGGGCAGCTAAAACAGTCATTAAAAATACCAGCAAATCACCAATTTATAACTTAAAAATCACTTATAAATTAGGTGAATATACTGAAATATCAGAACCTAATCAATATTCACTTGTAATGCCGGATAGCGCGATTGTAGATTTATATTATCCAATTCTCGATAAAAAAATTGCTGAAATTAAAACAAATACACCATCCCGCCTTACTGTATGGTATGAATACGAAGATCCTTCTGGTAAAATGCATAACGATAGGGAAACTAAAGATATCTCCATTTTAGGTATTAACCAATTTGTTTTTTCTAATTTGAACAAAGATGAACGTACAGAAAATTGGTTAGACCATTACAATAATGCACCTTTGATATCAGCATATGTAACCAAAATGGATGAACCATTAACACAATTAACAGGGATGATAGGTAGAACATCAGGTGTTGTAGGTGCAACATTAAATGATAATAATGCATTAAACTGGTTGTTTTCTGCATATCGTATGTTAATGGCTAATAATCTTGATTATCAAACAGTAACTGACTATCTCACAGTTAAATCTGACCTTATTCAGAATTTAAGATTACCTCGGGATATGTTTCGGGATAAATTAGGAACAAGTCTCGATATGGCAATTACTTATGCTGCTTTAGCAGAATCTGTTGATTTAAAACCATATATCATGTTAACTCCCGGACATGCATTTGTTATAATAATACTTCCTTCCGGAGGATGGGTACCTATAGACACTGCATTCAAAAACACGTCGAGATTAAATGATTTCCAATCTGCTATAGATAATGGTTTAACATTATGGAAAAATTCAAGAACAGATGGCATAGGGTATTTAATTAATATCAATTCCTTACAGAATGAAGGAAGAATACCATGTCCGGAATTAAAAGCATTAGAAGGTGACTATCTTAAAAAAATAGAATGGGAAATACGCCCGGAAATTGAAGCTTTAAAATTACCTGTTAATTTTAAAATTACGGTTTTATATCCTTTCTAATATAAATCAACATAGTACTAAAACTGATAAGAGTTTCAAGATATTTGTATTTTGAAACTCTTATCAGTTTATCTATACTATAAAATCGTATCTGCCGAAATAATGTAAAAACTCTATTTCAACACCTAATGTATTACAAGCAGGATGCTCGGAATACTATTGGTTACACATATCGCGCAATTGCATGTGAAGATACAACATCATATTCTTCCTGAACTTTGCCGGTTCAGGAAGAATGTCTTAAAATAATTAATCGAAATTATAACCTAAACTCAGATAAACAGGTACCCAGTCATTATATTTAACGGCATCAAACTTGTTCGGTTCCGGACGGTAACCGCCTTCTAATCCAAAATTTTTCCAACGATACCCGAAACCATACATGGAACCCACATATGGATCCATCTTACCATTATCAAATCCGGTGGCGACAATGCCATATCGCGCCACAAAATATCCGCGGGCACCTTCGGCAGCAGGCAGGTAATACTTAACACCCAGGTTGGACGCGATAATGCCTAAGCCGGCAGAAATGGTGACATTAGTGATAACCTGTTTAGATTCCACCTTAAAACCAAGACCACCATAATCCGCACCAATGCCAATACCAGCAGAACTGGTGGTTAAAGTGGTCCAGTCGGGTTTCGGTTGTAACTCTGAATCTGATGTTGATGCTGATTGCGCGAATAAAATTGCTGTTGCAGACAACAGCAACAAACAAACAGCTAAGTTTTTTTTCATATCCAAAAGCTCCTTTTATTGTTATGGAAAAAGCATCTGTGCTTTAATTCCAGAACTATTATATTTATTTTATACTTATGAAATATACATGTCAAACCTGGAAAATTAGAAATTTGACACCTTAAATTACAGGTAGTATTCTAAGCTCACTTGCATAATTGTTAATAATATAAATACGGGAATATAAAGGAAGGTAACATGAGAAAAATTCTTTTATTCTGTGGGGTAATCATATTGATTGTATTTGCCCAATACAATACGTTTGCCAGTTTGCCTGGCGGTAATTACGGGATGAATAATAACCCGCCTGTAAAAAAAAGTACTACTGACCCATATTCAACACCATCAATTCTTAAAAATGTTGACACTGAAAGCAAACAAAAAAATATACCCGATAAAAATGTAGATATTAATAAAGCGAAACCAGAAGAAATAGAAAACACCAACTCATCTGCAACTTATGAACCTGTAATTAAAGGCACATTTAACAGTCAAATAATAAATCGGTCCAATGAAGGATGGTTTGGCAATACTTATTTCCCGGTTTATGTTATTTCTAATATACCAGAAACTGAAGTTATGCCACCGATATGCCATGATACATTAAAAAATACAGGTGATGAAAATACTGACCCACATTGCAAATATATTGCATTAAATAGCTTGGGAACCTTTGGTAAAAAGAAATCATTATTACCTTATAATCCAGCGAAACGTGCACAAACAATTTTAGTTATAGACAGATCGAAATTAACAGAAAACGAAAAAAGTAATCTAAATATATTAAAATCACAATTGTTTGCTTCTGCCCCGGTAACACCAACAAATTATGAGACAACAAATATATTGGATAATAATGCTAATAATGCTGGATTTAAAAGCGTACCACGCGATTTCGTAAATATATGGGTACAAAACAAAGGTGATTATGGAAAGGAAAATCAGGTTATTGTTGATTTACCTGATGTCAGATGGTTAATAGAAGCATCCAATGACTTATGGCATTTACCTGCTAATAGATTTAAAGACAATTCAAAAGATACATATTCGGATATCATACCGGTTAATAAAATAGCATTACTGACTAATCAATTTGAGATGGAAAGCAATTTTGCAAAAGCTTTCAGGTATCTTGATATTCAAATGTGTGAAATGGCTTTTTACAATATATTTATAAATAAAGAAGATCTCACACAAAAAATAATAGCAATAAATTGGAATGGTGGTACTGAGATAACTCCGGAAAAAGCTGCAAAGATCTTGCCACCAGCTTTGACTGTTTACTGTACCCAATTAACCGCAGATAACACCGGCACCACCGGTTGGCAACAGTTCTGTAAAAAAGCCATCGCACGTCGTGACAATATAAATGGTACTGAAACATGGACTTTTTGCGCGCCAACAAAAGAAACTCTTAATTTGTTGATAAATAAGGTTATGGAAGCTAAGTTTAAAGACGGATTAATTCAATATTCAGTTGATATTACTGATTTAACATATCTAAAAAATATCTCTTTAGAAACTGTTATCAACACTCCTGATATTGATAAAAATCGAATAACAAATGAACCTTTGATAAAAGATAGTATTGAAAAAACATTAAATATTAAGGTTAATTCAACAACTAATGCTGATGGTAAAATATTATTGACTCTGAATACTGTTGAACCTGTAATTGCATATACAGTGCTACCTGTAAATAGGTTAACGCCATATATGGGAGCATTCAACGAACCGGCACCAGATTCTCCAAGCTGGTGGTCATCCGATTCACGTCCGAGTCCTGATGATGAAGGTAGTTTCTGGGAAAATCTTTTCAGTAATTGCTGTAATGAGATGACAAGTAACTTTATTGACAACGCATGTTCATCCAGCAATCTTGGCAGTATGTTCGGTTGCTTATCTGCTAACGATTCTGATAGTAATTCAAATAAAAATTCTAACAAAAATTCAAGTAGTAGTTCAAATTATGAACCCCCAAAAAATTATAAATATCCCGGAAGTACTTACCAACAAAGAGAAAGCTCCCCGGAATATCGTGCGGCAGTAATTGCTTATGATGATGCTAAAAGGAGCGAACAATACGCATATGAAGCAAATTTAGACCAATGGCGAGATCGCAAAAAAAATTGGATTAATGCAAAACGTTCCCTAATGGTTACCTATGAATATCCGGTACACGCCTCAACATCAATTAGTATCGCAGGTATGATAAGTTTTTCAGATTTAAAATACAGTAAAAATATAATTTTAAACAAAGATATCTCTTTAAATAATCAACCCGGAATACAATTGGAAAAAGGTATGAAAATTGAAGTACAGGGTAATGAAACCAGTCCTAAAAAACCGGCAGAATTAAAAAAATACAAGGATAAGCTTGTATCAAAAGGTTGGAATAAATGTGTTGAAACCGCTGGTGCAGATAGTACATATTTAGTCGTTCTGGATAGTTTAGTAAATAAACTGCGTGAAGAGTTAATGAAGTTCAAAATAACATCATTATTATACAGCGATTTAAAACCTTGGAATGTGCCGTTTAATATGCAATAAAGCAGTTAAAAGTGGAAGATTGACCATGATATTTAACATGGTTTATCAATATTCGCAATAAAATATTTAATGTCATTAATTCCATTCTCAAATAAATTAGATCCGTTTTCAGTATTTAAGAGAAAATAATGCCTTGGAAAGGCATTTTAATGAGTAACCCCAGGTGCAAACCTGGGGATTAAAACATAATATTGACTGCGCCTCGTAAAGGTGCTTTTATAAAGTCGCCTCTACGAGGCTCATTTTATTTGTCTGCTTCTTCCCCAGGCTGACGCCTGGGGTTACTCATTATGTCGCCACTCCGTGGCTAATA
>CAZNLA010000448.1:0-4655 GCA_964573385.1 uncultured bacterium | reverse complement strand
GCTTGTCGAAGTGACCATTATAAAAGTTCCGCCTAAAATCCTGACTTTTTCTGTATGGATTTAGTTGCTAACGGCCTAACAGAATATCCGACCAATCCGTCAAATCCGACTCATAAAAAAAGCGAAAGTTCTGTATTCAGAACTTTCGCTTATACATATATAAATTATACTTTCGACAGACTAATCTAAGAATACTGCGGAGAAAGTACCACAGTCTGCTGTTCCATTAGGTACTGTAACGGTGATTTTTGCGTTGCCACAAACACTGACCTGAATTATTTTATTTAACTGGTGGGTCTTAGTGGTGTAGTCATATGTTACAGTACTTTCCTTTGCTGCACCGGAGTTTGTGCTGACTGTAAGTGAGAAACGGCGAACGTCAGCAAATTTTTCCGGAGATACAATGGTTAAAACATGTGGATAATAATCGCTTACGGTAGTGGTAATAGTTCCTACTTTATTTGCATACAATATTTTGCCACCTGCGGATGTGCCACCGATAACGAATGTCTGGTTACCGTATTGGTCATCGGACCAGCCAGTACCTTTTGTAACAGCAGTGAAAGGTGCTTTTACATTGATATTGGAGTCGGCATAACTCTGCCAGTTGAAAACTGCATATCCATGAGTTCCTACTGCAAGGGTACTTAATGTACCGGTAAATCCACTAATGGTACATGCTGCTTTGCCGGCATCGTTATCTGCTGGCTTGGTAGGATCAACTGTAAATGTATAACCACCTGAAACAGCAGTTAATTCACCAAGGTTTACTATACCGTAATTAAGATTCTGCGAGTTTCCTACATGTCCATCGGCATAACTGACAATTAATGAACTGGAATGCCGGTAATCAATGTCAGCAGGGGTGGAAAGAATATTTCCGGTTGACGCGCCATCAGCAGTTAAAACTGTCGCGGATGGGTCGTTGATGGTTCCCAATCCTTTGCTACTTACGGAATAACTGTAAACATAACCGTTTGGCGTGCCTTTGCCTTTTGTCGGACATACTAATACACCCGGGTCTACTTTTAAATCTCCCCATACCGATGATGTGCCGGGGAATGATTCCTCATGGTCCTGTGCATACATTGCTAAAGATGCTGCAATTTGTCGTTGGTTACTGGTACAGGTTGATTGTCTTGCCTTTTCGCGTGCACGGGCAAAAACAGGAAACAGAATAGCGGCTAAAATTGCTATAATCGCAATTACTACCAGCAATTCGATGAGGGTGAAACCTCGTTTAGTGACTTTAGTTGACATATTTTTCTCCTTTTCCGGTGTAATATAATTTTTTTTTACCGGTTAAATATTCTACTATTCATACCCATAAAAGTCAATAGATGCTAAAAAGCCTGTTCAATTTTAATGTTCTTGAACAGGCTTTATAAGTATTCATCTTTTGAAATTAATCAAGGAATAAAGCTATCAGGTTTGCAGGCGGGTCATTGTAATTGAGGAAATCAGTAAGAACAACTTTCGATTTACCAGTAAACTGATACTGAATAATAAACTGACCTGCAGATGGTGTCGATTTATCCCAGGTAACTACAGCCTCTTTACCATTATTAGGGGTACCAGAATCCGTGCTGATGCCAATTGATAAGGCAGAGTTATTCCAAAAGTTTGTACCTGTAACAACGGTGACGATATGATTTTTTGTATCACCGGTATTAATAGCAATACTTGCGTTAGTCAAAGTATGTTTCCATGATTTTTTATAAGCAGAAGGTGTAGCTACATCAATCCAATTAATATCTTTGTACCCATCAATAGAATCCACCCAGCCTCCAGTCAATGTGAAGCCGGTAAAGGTAGCAGGATATACTTTAGTGACATTATTGTGGTCGTTAAAAAGAATCATCGCAAGAGTGCCAACACTGGTATTAGGAATCTTTACTGTTGAACCATAAGGGGAATCAATCCAAGCTTTGTTCTGCCAGCCTGGCATAATACCAGTGGTGGTATTAGGATATACTGTTGCTGAATAGTCAACATAACTTAAACCCTGTATAATAAATGCTGGTTTACCTGTAAGGGGTGCACTGGAGTTAAACACAAGGGTGGATCCACCCCCACCGCTATTTCCAAGACCATCACCCCCACCATCTTTCTTAACTCCCAAGATTGCCAATCCCCAAGCGGCAGGATTAACTGTCAAAAGATAATTAACATGGCCATCAGCGTATGAACCGACATAGCCATTGCTATGCCGATAATCAATGTTTCCTGGTCCATTGAGCAGATTGTTAGTGCCAGAAATGCAATCTGTCGTTAACAATATCGCAGACGGATCGGATATTTCGCCTATTCCCTTGCCAGCCATACGGACGTTATAACCATAGCCGTTTGTCATAGCTTTTCCAGCTGTTGGGCATATCAATGCGCCTGGATCAACTTTTAAATCGCTCCAGATAGTAGCAGAAGATGGTAAAGTCTCTTCATGATCCTGGGCATACATAGCTACTGTAGCAGCAATTTGTCTCTGGTTGCTGGTACATGTTGTTTGCCGTGCTTTTTCGCGGGCACGGGCAAAAACAGGGAACAGAATAGCGGCTAAAATTGCTATAATAGCAATTACGACCAACAATTCAATGAGGGTAAAACCTCGTTTAGTGACTTTATTTGTCATATTATGCTCCTTTTCCGGTGAAATTCATTTTGTTTACCGGTTAAGTAAATTTTACCATTCATGTATATTATTGTCAATGGATTTTTGTGGGAATTTTGTAGTTGTTTTCCTTGCCGATGCTAACTTTAGTATCGGCAAGGAATAAATAAATTAGTCTTCAAATGACATATAGAATGCCAGGGCAAAATATCCTGTTGTTCTGTTGTAATTGCCAAAATAGAAATCAATAGGGGTATTTGGTATGGGAAGGCATGGTATATTCATGGTGTAAACATTAACTCCACCAGTGGTGTTAGTCATGGTGTTGCCGGTTAGTGGCACTATCGCGTCGGCATATCTGACAGATGTTAATTGCGCGGTACCACCACCATTCCAGTTAACCAGCATGATACTAACTTTTTTCGTGGTGTATGATTTAACACTGGGAATAATTCTTGCGTATCCGGTAACTACATTTTGTGGGGCACCCCATTGTTGAGACACCGGTGTCATAAAACCATCAACACGTTGTATGCCAGAACCGTTATTCCAGTAAATAGCATAGTTGCCCGCAGAACCATAATTGACAGCAGTATTTGTGAATTTTACCGTTGGAATAGTGCCTAACCATGCCGGACGTGGTCCGATAAGATATGGGCAGTATATATCTTCGCGAAAAGAGATATCATTTGTACCCAAAATGCAATGCATATTATAATTGTTTGCCAGTGTAGTTTTCAGTGGGGTTTCAGTACTACCATTACCTAAAGCAAGTCCGGTTTCGCCTGCAACTAAATCTAATTTTTGTGGGAGCATGGAAGCAATAACACCACCGACAGTAGTGGTTGCAACATGTCCATCAAGGAAACTTGCCACAACTTTTCCGTTGTGACGCGGGTCGATTCCATCATTAATTTGGTCATATGATACTGATTTTGCATCCGGTGATGGTACTTCACCCATTGATATTGCAGATATGCTAAAATTATATCCGTATGCCGGGGTATTATTGGGACCGGATGTCGGACATACTAAAATATCTTTATCCAGTTTTAAATCGGTCCATACGGTAGTGGTAGATGGCATTACTTCTTCGTGATCCTGCGCGAACATCATCACTGATGCTGCTATCTGGCGTTGATGATTAGTACAGGTAGTTTGCCATGCTTTTTCGCGTGCCTTGGCAAATACCGGGAAAAGTATGGCCGCTAATACAGCAATAATGGCAATTACAACCAACAACTCTATTAAGGTAAAACCGCGATTGCGGTATGATTCTGTTATCATTGTTTTCTCCTTTTTACGGGTAATAAATGGTGATGACATCTGTTATCTCCTAATCTTCAAATCCCATCCACAGGCCTAACGCAGACCTTCCGGTGTAGTTACCAAATTCAAAATCAACAGTTAAGTTTGGTACCGGGAACAGTGGAAGATTAAGGATGTAAACATTAACACCACCGGTAATGTTGCCCATTCTGTTGTTTTTTACAGTTACGGCATTGCCGGCGATTCTGAGTGCTGTCAACTGGACAGTAGGAGGGGCGGTGCCGTTATTGGTATTCCAGTTAGCTAACATAATCGCAACTTTTTTCACTATCTGTCCGGTTACCACTGGTACTATGGTTACTTTGCCAGTGGTTATAGTTGAGCCATTACCACCACCATAAGCGTCCATTTCAGGCGTTTGTGGGGTGATGAATCCCGGTTGTCGTGTTGCGGAGTTGTAATATAACGAATAGTTATGTCCGGAACTATAATTAATGGCACTGCTTAAGAATACTAATTTGGGTGTCGCGGATATCCATGCTGGTTTTGTTCCGACCAGACGGACATCGTTTGCCGTTTGCGGGTCAGTATCATTACCGGCGAAGATGCAATTAATATTATATTTTGAACTGGAAAGTATTGGTTGCAGTTTGTAATTTCCGCTGGAACCCAATGATATACCACTTTCAGAATATATTAGTTCCATATTATTTGATAATACTGATGCCATCATTTTTGATAGGGTATTAAGTTCAACATGGCCATCTGCAAATACCGC
>CAZNLA010000447.1:0-4680 GCA_964573385.1 uncultured bacterium | reverse complement strand
TGGTGAGTCGTGTGTATTAGATGGTGTGCAAACGGCAACCATGGAATCGCCAGATCCAGGCGGTACCACCTGTCCGGCATGGCTACAGTGCGAGGTTGACCCATTGTATGTATCATTGCATCCTGACGCGCCGGAAAATTTTGGCCGTGGTCACTGGTTGCGGGACGCACAGCAGAAATACAATGATGGCAAATATACCGAGCGCACTTTCAACTGGTACAAAGTATCGCGACAGTTTTGTCCTGGTGTTTTATCCAGAAGCGGTTATTACTTGCTGAATGATTCAGATGGTGCTGTGATGGATGAAGATGATTTTCCCATTGAACGCGATAAACCTGGCTATCAGGATTGGTATTTTTTCGCTTACGGTAAAAATTATATTCGGGCTTTACAGGATTTCAGGTTGCTGTCCGGGCCGGTTCCTGTGTTGCCTCATAAAGATTTCGGCATAATATTTTCCCGTTGGCCCGCCTTCAGCGAAGATGAAATTACTGAGATGGTACGGGATTTCAATGCAAATGGTTATCCGTTGTCAACATTAGTGATGGATATGGAATGGCACAAGGAAGGATGGGGGCATTGGGAATATAATCCGGAATTAATCCCCGACCCGAAACAATTTTTCGCGCTTTGCCACAAATATAATCTGGATGTCACATTCAATGACCATCCACTTGATGTGCGTGATGATGACAGTCATTTTGATGAATATGTAAAACAAGCCGGACCCGATGTAGAGATTAATACCCGCGAATATAATGGCAAAACGCTGCAAATGGCGAAGGTTGATATCTGCAATAAAGTACAGAATACCGCATTCAGAAAAGTATGCCACACCCATATTATAGAGGATGGGCTTGATTTCTGGTGGAATGACGGGTCGCGCGGGCAAATGACTACAACACATGGTCAATTAGTCACAAACAAGACATTTTTTGAAGAGTCAGAACGTGGCGGACGACGTGGTATGCTGTTGGGACGCTACGGGGGTCTGGGTTCGCACCGTTACGGCGGCTTTTTCACCGGTGACACAACATCAGACTTTGACGTACTGCGGTTGCAATGCGAGTTTAATGTCCGAGCCAGCGGAGTCGGCATATCCAACATCAGTCATGATCTGGGTGGATTTTGTCTGGCACCGAGTCAATTAACGACTAATAAAGCCGGTGAAAAGATAATAAAACCGGAGTTATATCTGCGTTGGCTGCAATTCGGGGTATTTAACCCCATTATGCGTTTCCACTGTGCGCCAGGTTCCGGCAGTCGTAAACCATATGATTACGATGCTGAATTGAATGGTGAATGCCGGCGATGGTTGCGGGTACGACACAGTTTGTTACCATATATTTACACCGCATCCCGCACCTGTTATGATACCGGTCTGCCTATTACCCGCGGATTATACCTGACAGAACCGGAAAATAATGCCGCTTACCGGTTTGATGAGTTCTATTTCGGACCTGATATACTGGTGGCACCGGTGGTATCCGCAAATAATGAAAGGATAATATATCTCCCCGAAGGTAAATGGTACGAGTTTGAGACAGCAAATATTGTCACCGGTGGACAAGAAATAACCCGTGTTGCGGCATTGTCTGATGTGCCGGTATATGTAAAAGCAGGCAGCATTATCCCGCGACAATCTCCGGATGGTGATATACATACAGAACATATTAATGATTTGATTCTTGATATTTATCCGGGTGCTGATGGATGTGGTGAATTATACGAAGATGATGGAAAGTCACCTGATTATAAGCGAGGTATTTATTGTAGAACGCGATTTAATATGCGTAAAAATAATAACATAATTGAGATTACCGGAACGGTAATTGAAGGAAAGCCATTAGGCGGGATACGACAAATAACTATTGATGTTTCATTAGACAAATTGCCGCTGTCAGCATTTTTAAATAGAGATATTGCAATTAAATACGAAAAAATGGATGCTGAAAATCGTTACCAGTTCCACCTGCCGGAAATTAAATCCGGTGACCCGTTTAAGGTGGTAATTTTATTATAGGACTTTCACTTTAAAAATAAATCTGCTTAAAATGGTCGCTTCGACAAGCTCAGCGACCGGTCACTGAGCTTGTCGAAGTGACCCCTTAAGCGAAAGTCCTGTTATTAAATGGGTAGAGACGCATGGCCATGCGTCTGAAATTAAATCGGTTCTGTAGAGACGCATGGCCATGCGTCTCTACGAAAGATGAAGGATAAATTAATAATGACTAAGACCGTTAGTCCAACACCTATAAAGATATTAAATAATGAAACTGATACGCAAGTGGATTTGCAGTCGGTGGTTCATATCATATTTAAATCACATCTGGATGTAGGATTTACTGACAGTGCGAAATCAGTAGTGGATAGATATTTTAATGTGTTGTTACCCCTGGCTATTGAAACTGCTGCTGAATTACGGCAACGCGGTGGTGAAGAAAGGCTGGTATGGACCACAGGATCGTGGTTGATATATGAATACCTGGAACAGGCAAATAGTGAAAATTGCAAAAAACTGGAAAATGCTATAATTGCCGGTGATATCACCTGGCATGCACTACCATTCACTACCCATACCGAATTAATGGATCCATCATTATTTAAATTTGGGTTGTCATTGTCACAGGCTCTTGATAAACGGTTTGGGCATAAAACAATTGCAGCCAAAATGACTGACGTACCGGGGCATACCCGGGCAATGGTGCCGTATCTTGTCGATGCCGGCATAAAGTTTTTGCATATTGGAGTTAATCCTGTATGTTCACCACCAGTGGTTCCACCGCTTTTTCGCTGGTGTTCACCGGGTGGCGATGAAGTTGTGGTTATGTACCAAACCGGTGGGTATGGTGATGTACAGGCTATTCCGGGTGGAAAGAATGTATTGGCATTTGCACATCAGGGAGATAATGCCGGACCGCCATCCGCAGATGCTGTAATAACAAGATATAAAGATTTAAAAGAAGATTTTCCGAATCATCGTGTAATAGCGTCAACCATGGATGCATTTGCTGCTAATATAGATGATATTCGTGAAGAATTGCCGGTTATAAATAATGAAATAGGTGATACCTGGATACATGGCGCCGGCACTGACCCTGCAAAAGTAGCGGCTTATCGCGCGTTATGCCGTCTTCATACTAAATGGGAACATGATGAAAGTGTATCATGGGATGACCCGTCATACCGTGCATTTTGTGGAAAGCTATTGTTGGTGCCGGAACATACCTGGGGTATGGATGAAAAAACGCATCTGCCGGCGGATGAACCATTACCTGTCGGACAATTGTTTGATAAAGATAAAAGTTATCGTAAAGAAGATTTTGAAATTGCCAGAAAGATGCCGAAGTTCAGGAAGTTTTTCGATTCATGGGTTGAACAAAGAACATATATATATGACGCATTAAAGTCATTGGCATTCAATTCTGAATTATCAACAGAAGCAATAGCAGAGATAGATTCGTTAATTCCAAAGTTGCCGGAACAAAAATATTACCAGAGATACAATGGATTCTTGAAGACATCTCATTTTAAAATTTCTCTCGATACTGATACCGGGGCATTGAAATCATTGGTTAATAAAGCTACTGGCGAGGAATTAGCCGGTATAAATAATCCATTGGGATTAATGCAGTATCAAACTTTTAATGAGGATGATTACGCGCAATACATGAAAGAATATCTGATTAATATGGATGTTAATTTTTCGCCAGAGTGGACAAATTCCGCATGGGCAAAACATGATTTCAACAAACCGGGAATTAATAAAGCTGGCGCTAAGTCAGGTATGGTAAAACCTGTAATGACCTGGGCAGGTTGTAAAGAGACAGATAATTACTCGGAATTATTAATAAAAGTAGAATTTCCTATATGGTGTTCTGAAGAATTTGGCGCGCCACGGGGAATTTATATTACATATACCTTTTCTAATGAGAATCCAACAGTGGCAATAAAGGTGCAATGGTTTAATAAACCGGCGTGCCGTTTGCCGGAAGCTTTATGGTATTCATTTTTACCAAAAATTGAAAATCCAAATAAATGGATGATGGATAAAATGGGTGAATGGATATCTCCGTCAGAAGTGATAGAAGGTGGTAACCGGACATTGCATGCTGTACAAACCGGATTACGTTGTCCTATAAATCATGGAGAATTGATGCTGGAAACGTTGGATGCGCCATTAGTGTCACTCGGTTCGCCGCGGTTATTACATTTTGATAAAGCTTTGCCGGATTTATCCGGTGGAATGCATTTTAATTTGTACAATAATACGTGGGGATCAAATTTTCCAATGTGGTATAACGATGACGCTTTATTCCGTTTCAATATAAAAATCCTTAAATAATAAATTTTCTTTTAAAAAATCCCAAAACTATCATTTGAAAACAGGGTCTAAATAAAAATAGGTTAACGTTAACATAACAAGGGGTTTCAAGATGTCAACTTTCAAAGCAATGGTAATATTTCTGTTACTTTGTCTGGCAATCAGCACCCAGGCAATTACACTTGCTGAAAATGGTGTGGCTAAGGCTACCATTGTCCATAATGGTTTTTCGCAACCGGCAAAAAATCTGCAGTTATATCTGAAGCAGATTAGCGGTGCGGAATTGCCGATGGTTGCGTCAATGACTGACGAATTGCGGGATAAAGCAGTTATCATTATAGAAAAAGTTGATAAAC
>CAZNLA010000446.1:0-4684 GCA_964573385.1 uncultured bacterium | reverse complement strand
CATCCCATGTTACAACAATATGTTGTAATCCTGTTCTAAAACCGGCACCTGGTAAGTTTCTTGGATCTTCTTTAAGATATGGTGTTCCCGTTGTAACCATTAAAATATTACCCGGGGCACCAGAATAATAATGTCCTAAAGTAAAGTTTTTTTCTCCACCTATTTTTTCACAACTCAATATTACACCTGCCCATCCTGACGGTGGATATATTGTATCTGTTGAAATCCATCCTTCAACAGTAAACGATTTAGTATCTTTAATTTTCATAAGTTTTTTAACAGGGCTTTTTGTCATAATAGGTGTATTTCCATGCACCATTAACCCTTGTGTCGGCCACCAAAAATCATCTTTACCTTCACCCGTATTTGCATAAATAGTCAGGTTAGCCGGATCCCCCACCTTGCTACTGTCTATAATAGTTCTACCGTCGGTATCTGTGAATCTATATAAACATAATGCATGACTATCATCACGAGCTAACACAGGATTGAAAACTTTATAATTAAGATTGAAAGGTGCAGACGAAATGGTACCATCAGACCCGGTAATACTATACCAGTAATCACCAGACTCCCGTGGAATTAAGGTGTTGATACTGTCTTTGCTAAGTGTTGCGGCATCCTGACCTTCTGGTGCAATTATCTTTTTAAACTCATATTTAATGGGTTTGCCTGATGACGCATATGATGAGTTAAAATCAAGTGAAGTCGATTGTCCGGCATTTCCCCATTCAGGATACCATGGTTCATTCAATACTACACGATTATCTGTTACAGTTACCGGTGCGTTGACAAACCATATTCTACTTCGTGCCAGAGATATTCCATTATCATTAGTCCATATAGCAGGAATGCCTGATTCTATTGGTTGTGGGTCTTTGAATTCTAACTGTTTTTGCCCTTCAACCCAAAATTCAATCAGGTCGCCTTTTTTTCTTAATTGAAGGTCGAACCAATTTCTGTGATTCGCGTCTTTACCGCGTGGTACTGCATCGCTACTTGCTACAACAACACCATTTCGCATTAATACAGTCTTTTTTACCCCATCTGTATCTAAATACCCATAAACACCAGAATAACCAGTTCGTGGGTTTACACCATCAGAACATATTGATATCGAAAAATCGCGATATCTCAATTCATAATAATCATGTTCACGCGGATATTCCATTTTCACACCGACAAAAGCCTGAAAATCATGGTCTCCAGTAAACTTTTGTTTGTGCCATAAAACCGCATTCCCCCTACTCCACCCACTTAAAAATGACCAATTAGGCGAACAAGACCATCGAATAGTGGACATCCATGTTCCATCAGAACACCATTCAGTAGGAGCATCGGCGAAAGTATAATCATATAGATTTTTAGAAACCACCATTATATTAGACATTGTTCCTAAATACCCATTTATAATATATCCAGCTTTACTGCCATTTAAAGGTTTATCATCTTTATAAGATAAGATAACTTTATCATCGAGTTCAAATGAGATTAAATTACCATTTTTTCGCATTCGTATATATAAGTCGTCCCTACTTTCTATCTCGTTTTCAATATTTGCTACAATAACACCTAAACGTTTTATAGTAAAAACAGGTTTTGCGGCTGCATCAAACTTTATTTCACCTGAATATCCTGAATCAATATCTACACCATTAGTCGATAATAAAAATGAAATTTTGCCTGAAAGATTTTTTAATAGATTACCATTCATAATCATCCAATATTTATCACCATAAATATTCCAGTTATACCATTTCAAATTAGGGTCAACAGTACTAACCTGCCAATCTAATGATGTCAGGGCCCATTCTTTCATGCCATTATTATCAACCTGAAATCTTTTACCAATTCTTTCTGCTTTAGATTCTGCTAATGCGTCTAAATCCGCTTTAAATGAAGTAACAGTAATATCGTCATATGTAACTCCCGATACTGAAGATGACAATAATCCTATTCCTCCCTTCCATGGTATTGGATTATCAATTGACGCTCTTTGTTTACCATCAATTGAGATGGTAATCTTCCCTGGTCTCGATACTGCAGACATGTTATACCATTGTTTGGGAATAAATCCACCCGGTGTTCTGGATATTTCGGTAAACGTCCCATCATTCCATTTGTAAATTACCAAATTATTAGCATCTTTATTATCTTTAAATGTAACAGGATACCAGATAACCGCATAACCAGTTTTTTTGTCATTAACGTTTAATAATATACCTGTACCACCGTCGTTTGCTGGTTGCATAGATACACTGAAATAATAACTGTCCCACAAATTATCACCGGTCAGGTATATTGCTGGTTTTGATGAATCTTTTGTTGAACCAGATAAAGAAAAAGGATTTTGTGAATATATTGCATAATTAAATTTCTGCATTGAAATTCCATGAGGAACTTTATCATATGGTGATGTTAATCCCCATTCACCTGACACGTTAGTCCATTTTCCGGAATCTTCATTTGATGTTCTCATAAAATCATCATTAAATACAACTGGTTCAGTTCGCTGCATTTTAACGTCAGTTACTTCCCAATTGCTATTTCTTGGCATCATTCCTTCATCACCACCGATTCGTTCTACAGTACCATCCCATAATAAAATATTATTTATTTGTATTCCAATCCATGTAGAACGTCTTGCTATTAACAGTTCTTCAGCTGTTTTCCAGTTAGTTGTTACTGGAATTTTTACTATTTGTAATTTTTTGCTGTTTAATACCCGTGTTAAAACTATATCATTTTGTCCTATCGACAGGTCTAAATAATTACCAGAATCCTTTTGTTCGATTTTCATAGAAAGATTCTTTGTTGTCTGATTGATTTGTCTTATTTTAAATGAAAAATCAAATTGGTCTGCTGACATATCATCTGCCAGTTTATATGTTGACTGTGAAAAAGCAGACACGCATAACGATAACGACAAGAGAATAACAACATGTTTTATTTTTGATAAATTAAATTTCATTTATAACTTCCCGATTTTTGTTTATTTATTATGACACTAAAACCATATACATGTTTTACCTTGAAGGTAAATTGAACAAAATAAATCAAAATATATGAAAATAATACAGATCAAAAATTGACATTAGCACATGCAGAAGCATATTATTTAGAATAAAATCAGAAATAAAAGATTTTTTAATATTTTTGTTACATAATTGTAATGACCCATTAACAACAGGATCATATAATGAGTTGATATAAAATTATAAGAAATTACCTGCCACATGAGTAGTTTCTGTGGTTGGGAATCAGAGAGATAAGATTGCTAAAATTTTATTATATTAAAAATACAATCAAGCTAATATTCATACCTATGCTTGCGGGTATGCTTTTAATCTTCATCTTCTCCACCGCTTTTGCTGCAGAAATTATAGAATCGTTTAAAAATAATACCACCGGTCAGGGACAACAGGCATTAGAACTGGCGCGTAAAGCATTAAATGTGGCAGTTATACGCCATGAGCAGTTGCCATTGCCGAAAAGACTACCTCCATTGCTGTGCAACCGTGGCGCGGTATTCGTAAGCGCGATGGATGCAAAAGGTGCACCGGTATGTTGCATGGGCACGCTGGAACCACGGCAACGCACTATAGGTGAAGAGATTATTGCCAATGCCCTGGCCGCAGGAGCAAATGATAAAAGGTTTCCACCACTTAGACCGGAACATTTACAGAAAATCAGAGTCATTATATCTATAATAGGCGATATTTCACCGATTACCGACCCGATGACCGTAGACCCGGTGACAGAAGGAATGGCGGTTCGCGGGCCAAAAGAAACCGGAGTCGTGTTACCCGGAGAAACGAATGACCCGCAAAAGATGGTGGATTGGGCCCGGATACGCGCTGGACTTAAGAAAAATGAAAAAGCAGACTATCTGCGGGTAGAAGCGATACGGTTTATTGAACCAAACAAAAACAAGTAATTAACAGGTTTAGCAAAAAAATCATGTTAATCCAGTTATATAACTGAAAGATAAAAACTAAATACAGTGATAAAGAGAGTAATATGAAACTGTTTCAAAAGTTGCTGATTACCGGTTTGCTGGGCATTGCCACAATTGCAATGGCGGCAAAACCTGACGCTTATACCCCAAATGTGTCGGTGCATATTTACCAGCGCATCTACCAGGTGAATAAACCGATAATATTACCGGTTTCTTTTTACAATCTGCATAGCGTACAACTGTCGCTGTACCGGGTGAAGGTAGAAGATATCATCCCCAACGCGAAGGTGCTGGAAAACTCTTACAATGAAAAAGACCCGTTAAGCGCGGCGAACAGGCTGCAAAAGATGAAATTGAGCCGCCCATACCGCACTCAGCAGGTTAATACGAAGGAAAAATATTACTATAATTACTGGTTCTACAAAAATGTGAAGCTGGTAAAGCTGCCGGAAGGCGTTTACGTGGTAGAGGTGAAGGGATTCGGGATAACTAAACGCTCATGGGTGGCGGTATCGTCGCAGGCACTATTGGTAAAACGTTCTCCCGATGTGGTGAAGGCATGGCTGGTTAATACCAAAGATGGCAAACCGGTGAACGGCGTGCAACTGAAACTGTTCAACGAAGCCAGTTACGTGGAAACTGTCAGCACCGGCAGCGATGGATTGGCCACCTTTAAAACCGCACCCAAGCCGAAAGAACTGCTGTGGATAGCCTCGCAGGGAAAAT
>CAZNLA010000445.1:0-4685 GCA_964573385.1 uncultured bacterium | reverse complement strand
TTACTTCAGTTTCATACAAGGTCACAAAAGCTAACCTTTATTCGTGCTGTACCCGATAATATCCTATATGAATTGTAGGGAATGCCGTCCCCGGCATTCCGTTAATAGGGAGTTTCTATCTCAAAGAGGAATGCCGGGGACGGCATTCCGTACAGAAAAGTCAATTTAGGCACGGGTACAGGCAAGAATACTGTGTTTCTACTTGAATGTGAATTTATTGGTAATTACAGTATTCAAGCCAGTCCCCTTCGTTGATAATTTATCACTTATATACTCATTGCATTTAATGATTGCGAAAGTTATACTTAACATGTAAGTAATTTTTAAAAAAGGTGGCTTGAGTAATGAAAAAACTGTTAATGGTGTTGTTATCACTGATTTTTGTTATATCAGTATATTCTGCTGAACCAACCGAGTCGGTATTAAAACCAAATGACCGGATTGTATTTGTTGGTGACAGCATTACCGGCCAGGGATGGAATAATGGTGAAGGTTTTATTCATCTGATAGATAACGCGTTGCGCAAAGCAAATCCCGATAGCACCGGCGTAAGAATACCGTTGGGTGGCAGTGGACAATCCGTAAGCAGTTGGCAAAGTGTGGAAAAAGGTAGCCGCGATAAATCATCTTTTCTTGATGTAAAAGGTTTTGATGCTAAGGTTGAATTAGATAAACCCGCAGATGTATTAATTATCATGTTGGGTATGAACGATATGCTGGCACCTTATGTTTCTGATAGTGCGGAAAGCCAGGATACCTGGATAAAACAATATCGCCAGTTATTGACTGCCCTGCGTGACCGGGTAAAACCCCGGGTAATAGCACTGGGCACCATTACGCCATATACCGAAAATTTAACATCGCACGCTAACCGTGTCCGTGACGCGTTGAATCGCCGGGTGGCAATATTGGCGGGTGAAGAAAAATGTCTGCTGTTGCCAAGTGGTCAACGCGCATCAGAAATTTTGCAATTGGGTCGCGCTAGTTCCCCGGATTTCCATATCGCAAACGACTACGTTCACCCATCCAGAATGGGACATGCTGCCATTGCGGCGGGTATGCTGGATGGTTTGGGAGAACACCAATTAGCACAACAGATATCAGATAACTACTTTACACCAATATATCAACAGTCAATACGAAAATATCCGGTTTTATCGTATAAAATAGAACCCATCGAGGTAAAGTTGGATTCCGCAGTCAGTACTTTCAGAATTCGTTACTGGTACAAAGCAGAAGTTATTACAAAACAATTACAGGTTTGTTTAACAACACCTACCGGGTGGTCAACCGCAGAGAACGCGATTAGCACACCCACCGGCGAATTTACCGTTACCGGATCGACATATAAACTTAAAACGCCTTTAACCCTGGAAGCGCGCGACGGCGAAACCAGTACCACTGTCACAATAAATATCCCGGCACCATGGTTAGTGGCATCCGGCGTACCCTGTTATGCCGCTTTTCCCGGTAACACCTTTAACGCCACTTCCGCAATTTTACCAGCAGATGAAAAACTTATGAATGGTGAAGGATTGGGGCAACCGGTAACCATCTCCCCCACCCAGTCATTAACCTGGTACAGAAATTTTGCCTCAATCGATTTCCCCGGCGGCGATGACCCGGAAAGCGTAAGTTTTATAGCCCTAAATTTCTTTCAGCATTTTTATGTGGGTTACGCCGCACGATGGATATACAGCGAAAAAGATCGCGCCGTTAAAATTACACCGACTACCAAAGCCTTTGCTGGCAACAACACAGCAACTGTATGGGTTAATGCCGAACAGATTTATAATGGCCTGTTAACCAGAACCCCGGTTGATGCCAAACTGAAAACCGGCTGGAACCTACTAATTTTCCGCAGCAACCATCTAACCTGGCAATGGCAGGTAACAATGAGCTTAAACGGACTAGAAGGCGATGACCTGGCAGATTTAAAATACTCAATACAATTAACACGGCCGATGGAAAAGCCGTGATATAAAGTGAACATTGAACATCGAACGTTCAACGTTCATAATATAAAAAAACCCCTCTCCAGCGGGGAGGGGTTGGGGTGGGGCTATAAATCGAACCCAATGTTCAGCTATAATACAAAAATTAGAATAAAAAAATGGTGAACATCGAACATCGAACGTTCAACTTCCAATTTTGAATAATTCATCATTCAACGTTGAAAGTTCAAAGTTCAACGTTCATAATAAGAAAAAAGCCCCTCTCCCGCGGGGAGGGGTTGGGGTGGGGCTGTAAATCAAGCCCAATGTTCAGCTATAATAAAAAAATTAAATAATTCAACGTTCGACGTTGAATGTTCAATGTTCAGAGGTAATTGTAAAACCTATTTTTCCTGATTATATATTGTGGTTCACCAAAAGCCCCACCCCTCAATCCCCTCCCCAAGGAGAGGGGAAGAACATCAATCAGGGACTGACTCCGAGTGGCGAAGCCAGGAAAGTGTCTGTCCCATCAGGATAAAACAAGGTTTTGAAACGTCAAATTAAAATAATTGAACGTTCAATGTTCAACGTTCATAATAAGAAAAAAGCTCCTCTCCCGCGGGGAGGGGTTGGGGTGGGGCTATAAATCGAACCCAATGTTCAGCTATAGTAAAAAAATTAAAAGATTCAACATTCAACGTTGAAAGTTCAATGTTCAACGTTCATAATAATAAAAAAAAGCCCCTCTCCAGCGGGGAGGGGTTAGGGTGGGGCTATAAATCAAACCCAATGTTCAGCTATAATAAAAAAAGGAAAACATCATGTCACAAAAAGAAAATATATCACTTGATACACTTTATCTGTTACATCATTCGCATACCGACATCGGGTTTACCAATGACCAGCCTATTTTGTGGGAAATGCAGCGGCGGTTTATTGATATGGCGATTGACGCTACCGAACGTCATGCCGACCACGATGGTGACCATGCTTTTAAATGGGTGGTGGAAACTGTCGCGCCTTTCCTATATTGGCTGGAACATTCGACAGACAAACAGATCGAACGTTTTTTAGCGATGGAAAAGGCGGGACGGATTGAAGTAACCGGGTCATACCTTAACATGACGCCATTGGCCGATACCGGTGATTTTATTGAGCTGTTTCAACCGGTGAATCGTTTGCGCAAGGATTATGGCATTCAGATAACCCATGCCATGAGTGCGGATATAAACGGACACAATTGGCCACTTAGCGATGTATTGCTGGACGCGGGGATACTGACCACGTCAATGGCAATTAACTGCGACTTTGGCGGCGCGCCTTTCACCCGGCCCAACGTATTCAACTGGCAAACTCCCGGCGGTCGTTTGTTGCCGGCGCTTAACGGTTGGCATTACGGCACCGGCACATGGGTGGGAATACCGGAGAATGCCGATCAATTGTTGGAGAATATTCCTTTAATCGAACAGAAATTAATCGAAGCGGATTGGCCTTTCCCGTTCGCGATTATGCAGGTAATGGCACAGGGGGGCGACAACCGCAGTGCCGATATCCATTATTCTGACTTTATACGCCAATGGAACGAAAAAGGACAACGTCCGCGGTTGCGAATGATTACATGGCGCGAATTTTGGGCACAGGTTAAGCCGCATTTCGCTGACTTACCGGTTTTCGCCGGTGACTGGACGGATTATTGGAACTTTGGGTCCTGCAGTTCCGCGCGTGAAACTGGCGTTGCCCGCACCAGTCGCGCGCGATTGCGTTGCGCCGACGCAATGCATGGTTGGTTGGAAGGCATGGGCGTTGGCCGCGCCGATGATAATAGCGGCACAGATTTTCCCGGTCGCGACCCGAAAATCATCTTGTCCACCTCTGCGGAATATCACCGCCAGGCCTGGAAATCGCTGGAAACATGGCATGAACATACCTGGGGATGGTTTGGCCACGTCGGCGACCCGGAACATGAAGACGCGGCAAGCCTGTGGAATCACAAGGCACACACCGCCTACAATGTCCGCAGTTTAAGTAAAATGCTGGCACGCGACGGCGCGGCAGAAATGGGCATCCGCATTGCCAGCGGAGATGACGATACCATGGTGATATATAATACTTTGCCGTGGCAACGCGTCGCGTATGGCAATGTGCCGGGTCCGATAATGAACAGAGATACTGCCCGCGCATGCCCGGACGACCCATCATCATCGCGCCATACCCAGGAACAAAATATTGGCACCCCCGGACGTATGAAACCTACCATAGTGCCGGCTAACGGGTATACAGTGGTAAATAAAAAAGATATTTACAGCATTGAATACCCGGAAAGCTACAGCGAAGGCGCGGTGGTGGAAGACGATTTGCGCCGGATAGAATTTGACCGCGAATTTGGCGGCATCATCTCCTGGTTTGATAAAACTCTGAACCGCGAAATGGTCGACCAGACATCACCATGGCGGTTTGGATCTGTAGTGCATGAAGAAGTCGCCAACCGTGAAGACACCTACCCGCGGGTTAGGCTAAATGGACCAATTTACTGGGATTTCGCGTTACATAACCGTGCCTGGCATCCGGATTGGCGCGCCAACCGCGGTACCCATGTAAAACTGCTTAGCCATAAGGTTTACCACACACCGGTTGCGGTGGAGGTTGAACAGGTGGTAGAGGTAGCCGGATTGGCGAATACCGCCACCTTGCGCTACATTATGCCGCACCACACGTGCACGGTGGAGGTGCAGGCGCACAGGGTAATGG
>CAZNLA010000444.1:0-4689 GCA_964573385.1 uncultured bacterium | reverse complement strand
ACTTCGACAGGCTCAGTGACCGGTCGCTGAGCCTGTCGAAGCGACCATTTTTAATCAGATTTCGTTTTTAAGCGAAAGTGCTAACTAATTTATCAGGGGGAGATATGGCACATACTATTCAATATCAGGCATTAATGGGAATGGGACCGAAAGAGATACCACATTGGGAATATCTGGGGTGTCCGGACGCGGAGACATATATAACCGGCATCGATTATTTTGACCACCCACAACAATGCCGAATACGGCTAGCCGAAATATATCCAAAACTGAATGTCGATATACCCGCAACAGACGCGCCACGACCACGACCATCACTTAACCTTGATGACAAAACCCATGATTTAAACACTGAAGGTCGTCATGTGGTACGTTGGGGTGAAGGGGTGACGTATCATTGGGATTTCGGCCAGGATTTCACCACTGCGGAGCAAGTATTTGCTTATTCACCACTGGAAAAAGGTGATTTTCGCGATACCGGCATTGTCACCGCCTGGGATTTCCGCAGCGAAGACGCACTATATGACTATTTTCGCGCCATGTATCCTGCTGAATGGGGTGACAAAGCACCGAAAGGATCCACCGCGACTGCCGGAACATACCAAACCATGTTTATGTGGCCATTACTATGTTTCGGGTGGGAAATGTTTCTGGAAACTTGCCTTGATGAACGTTTTGAACGGGTAATGGATGAGTTCGCCGAATTAAACCGGCGGTTATTCCGTGCTTTCGCGCGTTTGCCGGTTAATTTTATAACCTGTCATGATGATATAGTTAATACCCGTGGACCTGTCTGTTCGCCGGCATGGATGCACAAATATATCTTCCCGCGATATGAAGAATATTGGAGCATTCTGAAGGATGCAGGCAAAAAAGTCATCTTTATATCTGATGGTTGCCTGGATGAATATGTTGATGATGTAATGGCACTTGGCGCGTGTGGGGTACTGTGCGAACCATATACAGACCTGCGCAAAATAGCAAATAAATATGATAACCTGTTCCTTGCCGGTGAGGGTGACACCCGCGTTTTATCCCGAAATAACCCGGATGAGATAACCGCCATGGTACACCGTATGGTGGAAACAGCCCAAATATCCGGTGGTTATCACATGCGTATCGGCAATGAGTTCACCTGGAACACACCGGTAGAAGCAGTGAAACTGTACCTGGATCTCTGCAACGATTTGGGACATCGATAAATTAAAATAGTTCAACTAATTTTCGCTCATAAGGGTAATCTATTTAACAATGGTCGCTTCGACAGGCTCAGCGACCGGTCACTGAGCCTGTCGAAGTGACCTTAAGCGAAAGTCATGTATTTATTAACCTTTTAAAATAATCAAACAAACCATACTGAAAACTGAAAACCGAAAACTAAAAACTTTTAAAAAAAAGATTTCTGATTTTCCGCGTGTCAAATAATAGAAAAATCAGCAAATAATGTTAAAATATATCTGCAAAGGCGGATTTAATATGAAACAGTTTATAGGGTTATTAATATTTATCGTCGCTATAGTTTGCGGTTATGCGGTAACATGGGGACCGGTGCAGGGCAGTGTTACCAGCACATCAATAGAGTTTTCCTGGCGTACAGATAATGGCGATGAATCATTAGTTTTTGACGGCAAAACATATGTCGGATCGCCGAATGGTAATTACCGCATAGTAATGTTGCGCGATTTGGAACCGGATAGCGATTACAATTATAGCTTTAATTTTGGCGAAAATGTTGTGCGTGAATATACATTCCATACCGCACCGATAGATGATGGCGAGTTCAACTTTGTGGCATATGGCGATACCCGCACAAATTACGCCAAACATGGTGAGATTGCGACGGCAATACAAACCCATAACCCGCGATTTGTGATAAATAGCGGTGATTTGGTTGAAGACGGCAACAATGCTGATATGTGGAAACGTTTCTTTACCACAGCACGTCCAATGATGGCGAATACAGTGTATCTGCCCGTGGTTGGCAATCATGAGCATAACACCAGTTATTTTGCCGGTATATTCCCATGGACCAAAGGTGTTGGCCCGGTTGCTGACGACGCTTATTCGTTTATATATGGCGGGGTACGGATGATTTTTTTAAACAGCACCCGTAATGTGGATAAACAGGCAGAATGGTTGGAAAGTTATTTAAAGGAAAACAGCGAAGGGATTAACTGGACTGTGGTAACCTGTCATTATCCGCCTTATTCATCCGGTCCACATGGTGGCGAAAAAAGTCATCAGACTAAATGGGTTCCTATTTTCGAAAAATATAAAGTTGATATAGTTTTTGCCGGGCATGACCATTTTTATGAAAGAAGTGAAAAAAATGGTGTACAATATATAGTAACAGGCGGTGGTGGCGCACCACTGTATAATGCCGAAGTTTCCGCTAATCCGTACCGGGTTTTCTCTGCAAAGGTTTATCATTATGTACTGGTGAATGTAAAGCCAGATGTAATGACCATAAAGATGATGAAACCAAACGGTGATTGCGGAGAAGAACTTTCCCTGGAAAAGACAAAATAATATCGGAAAAATAATATGATAAAAATAATCGCAGTATTCTTAACAGTAATTTTAACAGTCAGTGCCTATACAATTGAGTTTCCGCAATTGCGATGGTCGGTCACCGGCGAAAAAGCGCGGGTTGTGCTGGATGCGCCTGGTGGCGAGACAGCACAAATGGAACTGAAAAATAATGGCAAACAATTTGTTGTACGAATACCGTTAAACAAAGTTCTGCTTTATGCTATTACCCCAATACCACCACTGACTGCCGAGGGATTACCCCCCGCGGTGGGCGAGGAAGGCGCGGAAAAATACTTGCCGTTGCCCTTTAACGTTTTCAAAGATGATTTATTATCAACCGCTACGGTAAGTACCGATGGTATAAATCTTATTCTGGAATTAAATATTCTTAAAGCGAGAAAATATATCTTTTCAACACTGCCTGCCGAGAAAGACAAGCCATTTCGCGCGGTTTTGGATATTTATAAAAGTTTTAAATCTATCACTGATACCAAGTTAACACCGGCAATCACCTATTCTACATACGAAACCCAGGATGACAATAATTATTGCAACGCGCATTTTATAACCGTTGATTTGAATGATAAAAATATCGCGTTAAAGGTAGTGCCGGCAATAGGCAAGGAAAATGTCGCAGATATGACTACTCGTATAGGTGGGGTCTGCGGGGTTAATGCCGGCTATTTCATGGGTGACGCTAAGCCTGTCGGACTGTTGAAATCTGCCGGTCAATTATTTTCCATGCCGTTATGGAAACGCACCGCACTGGGATTAACCGCGGATAATGGAATAAAATTTGGCAATCCCACCGGCAGTTACACCATAATTTTTCCTGACGAAATGGAAATTGAGGCGCCGGAACATTTGGACGCGTCAATATTGCCAACAACACCTACTGCCGAGGTTTACCCGGGCAAAATATATGCTACCGCCCCTGCCGGCAATAATACTGTCAGTGTAATTGTAAAAAATAATCTGATAACAACATTGCCAACAACACCTACAACAATGCAAAATGATGATTATTGCGTGTTGTTGCGCGGTGGCATGGCAGATATTTACCGTGACAAATTGGCAGTGGGTGCAACCTTAAAGATATTCGAGAAAATAGCGGATGACTGGCGTGATATAAACGATGCCGTAGGAGCAGGACCGCGATTATTGATGGCCGGAAAACTGGCAATTTCCGCCGATGTCGAAAAGTTCAAGCCGGATATTGCAAAAGGTAAACCCGCCCGCACCGCTATCGGGATAACTGCAGATAATAAATTGATACTGGTTGTTGTAGACGCGCCAAAGGTTTATGGTGGTGGCGCCACCCTGGACGATGTGGCGATATTATTAAAAAACCGTGGTGCTGTTGACGCAATGAACTTTGATGGTGGCGCCAGTACCACCATGGCAATTGGCAAAGATGTGGTTAATCTGGAAGCAAACGCCTGGCGACGACCGGTGGCAAGTTCATTTGTTATAACTGACGGACGCATGCTGGGAAAAATAACGGCCATATCAACACCAGCAAAATAAAGGATGAAGATGACGATGGATTTTACCGGATTATCACCGCGGGAAGTCAGCGAAAAAATAGAAGAGATGACATTTGCACCACAGGCAGCATTAAGTAAAAAAAGCCGTGGACGATTGCGATATTCCGCGCCTTGCCCATACCGTACAGAATATCAACGCGACCGCGACCGCATTCTGCATTGCAAAGCATTCCGGCGACTGGCAGATAAAACCCAGGTATTCATACAATCATCACGCACCGACCATATCCGCACACGGTTAACCCATTCATTGGAATTGTCACAGGTGGCGCGCACCATTGCCCGGGCATTACGGTTAAACGAAGATCTGGTAGAGGCGATTGCTCTGGGTCACGATTTGGGACATAGTCCATTCGGCCATCTGGGTGAATCGGCACTGGATAAAGTGTACCGCGAATATGACCCGGTAAATGGCCGGTTTTATCATGCGGAACATGGGGTGCGGGTAGTTGACCTGTTGGAAAGAGATGGAAAAGGCCTGAATCTGACCATGGAAGTGCGCGATGGAATACTGAAACATAGCAAAGGCGACACTGACTGGGTAGGGAAAGGCGGTATGCTTACACTGGAAGGCCAATTAGTAGCGCTTTGCGACAGAATAGAGATCGGA
>CAZNLA010000443.1:0-4713 GCA_964573385.1 uncultured bacterium | reverse complement strand
GTCGTCATACTGATACCCATGGCGGACAAGGGATGACTGAGGAAATAAAATCAACGGATAAATACTGCATCCAGTTAATGGCGTCTCTCGAATGCGGTCCATATCCTGCTGCCACTGTTCCGGCCTTTGCGTGGGCAAACCATAAATAAAATCAGCAGCTATTTGTGAAAAACCTGCTATTGCTGCTTGGTTTAACCGTTCTATGATAAGATGGGTATCTGCTTTACGTCCGAGGTGATGCCTGAGGGTTCCATCAAATGTCTGAATGCCGAAACTTATACGATTCACGCCGGCTGTATACAAGCAAGATAACCCTTCAGCAGAAATATCGGTAACTGAACTCTCAACAGTGATTTCCACATCATCGGTAAATGGGAGCGCCTGCCGGAATCGTTTAATCAAGGCAGAAAGTGCTTCTGCAGGGACCACTGTCGGTGTGCCTCCACCAATATACAATGCAGAAAATGGATGAGCATTTGTCCAGGATTGTTGGGTTAAGTATTCAAGTTGCCGTTGCAGTGCCGAGAGATATGCCGTAACCTGTTGTGCATCTCCCACGAGATCACGCGCGTACCCGCAAAAACTGCATGATTGATGACAGAAGGGAATATGCACGTAGACGACCCGCGCCGACTGGGATGCCGGAGACCTCATCATCAATTCAAATTTTTGTCGCGCCTCCGGCGGGGAGAACGGAAATATCGGCAGGGACGCATGAGCTTCCCGACTACTCCGGATGCGTTGTGTGAACCATGCCCATATCGGCGCGCCTGCAGCACGCTGCTGAGCGGCGTTATTCAAGAGCGGTGCGAATGATAAAAACATGCTAATAGTATAGCAGATTTGTTAAATTTCGCAATTATTCACATTTATCTCTTAATAACATAGAAATAAACTTGATTTTGTGATTATAATCTATATTTTTTAATATTTTTTTAAATTATTGCTCAAACCTAAATATAAAATAGAACTTCTCTTAAACTGGCATTTTCTATTTATATCGAACAAATCTGATAGATATGACAATATATCATATTAATGAGTTAAAATACTGTTATAATAGTTCATCTGAGTGCATGTTCTGATAAGATTATAGCTAAGTCATTTCCGCGAGTTGATTCCCGACCATTATAGCCTCTTCCGCGTTGCGAGCGTACCCATCCGCACCGACATGCTGCCAAAGCGTCGGCATCACATTAAAGGGGTAGCCACCAACCATAATTTTTACCGGCGATCCCTGGTTTGCACGAACACGCTCAATCAATGCACTGACGCTACGCACATGAGGGGTGATAGTCGCGGAGATGGCAAGCAGGTTCGCGTTGCGCTCTGCAAGAGTGCGAAGGATGCTATCCGTAGGAACATTTGCCCCAAGAAAGTAGGTATCCCATCCATCCAGTTCAAAAAAGTCGGCCACAATACGTGCGCCTATTTCGTGAAGTTCTTCTCCGACACAAGCGACTACCATCTTTCGACCATTCTTCTTATTGCTAAACAGGTAAGGGTACAATTGCGACATTATCATTTGAGTTGCAGCAGTGCAATAATGCTCCTGGGCTACACTGATCTGGTTCGTCTGCCACAGGCGACCGATTTCTAACTGAGATGACTGAAAGATATGAAGATAGATATCTTTGATGGCGGTGCCATGTTCAATAGCGTGCAATATAAGCCGACTGGCTTCTGCACGGTCACCGCGCAATAGTGCCCCGAGATATAGACGGGACATATCTACTAAAGGGGCGTCATCGGGGATAAATGACGGGAGAGCTGCAGGCATATGCGCGAGATGAGTCAACCCGGTATCCAAGTATTCGGTAACAATGGGAGATAATTCAACAGGTAGCTGCTCTTGTAGTAGCTTTCGCATACATTCAAATGTGACACGGATTGCCTCTTCAGGAAAACGCAGACCGGTAAAGAATACCTTGCACCATTGCAGATACTCGAGGAAAAGGGATAGGTCGGCGGTTGCCACTGCTTCCGCAAGGTAGGCGAGATGGTATTCCTCATCCCGCAGGCTTTTCAACCGACCGGCTTCGCCAAACTTCTCCCAGAATCCCGGGTTAAGGCTGTAATGGTAGTCGACAATGGCGATGGCTAAAGCTGAGCGATTTGCCGTGATAAATGAACTCGCTTGTTTGTATGTTGTTTCCATGTTATTTCCTCATTATGATTTTGAGTTATTCATAAAAGTTTTCACATATGAACCGAAATATATTCTATATTGATAAAATTATACCATGATAATGTTTAATATGACAATTTTTGCATAACAATTCATAATTTTAAGCCACGATATACACATAGGGCAAAAGAAGAAAATATTTTAAATAATGCTTAATTACAGCAATTGCAAACATAAAATTTGCTATTTTTTATAAGATTTTTAATATTAAAACTCGAGATGATATTCTGAAAAAATATTAAAATAAAATTCTATTTGCAATTGGCTCTGCAGGATATATAGTTAGTTTTACAGAAAATAATATCATCACAGAAAAAGGAAATGAAAATTATGTTAGAGATTGTTGAATATGGTGGATGGAAAAATAATGTCAAACTTTCCAATGGGTCAATAGAGTTAATAGCAACGTTAGATGTCGGTCCCCGCATTATACATTTTAGTCCGGTTGGCGGACCAAATGTAATGAAAAATTATCCTGATCAGATAGGGAAATCAGGTGAAGATGAATGGCAAATTCGCGGTGGCCACCGTTTATGGCACGCACCGGAAGCCAAACCCCGTACTTATAGCCTGGACAATAGCCCGGTGAAGTGGGAACAGGCAGATGAGTTCAGCGTAAAAATAATCAGCAATCCAGAACCCGAAAATGGTATTCAAAAAGAGATTGAAATAATTATGGACGCGGAAGCATCAATAGTTACAGTTATTCATCGTACCAGCAACACCGGTAATTGGGCAATTGAACTGGCCGCATGGGCATTAACAGTTATGGATACCGGTGGAATGTGTATTGTACCATTACCACCAAAACGGTCACACACTGAAGTTTTAGTGCCGGATTTCCCATTAGTATTATGGCCATACACTGATATGTCTGACCCGCGATTTCGCTGGGGTAAAAAATATTTCACTTTCAGTCAGGACTGTAATAAAGCACCTGGAAAATTCGGCATGGCAGTAAAAGACGGTTGGGCAGCATACCTGGTAAAAAACACCTTGTTTGTAAAATATTTCGATTATGACCCATATGAACAATATCCTGATTTCGGATGCAATTTTGAAACATTCAGCAATGAAGAAATGTTGGAAGTTGAATCATTAGGCCCAGTGGTGGTATTGGACCCGGGTGAAACATATGAACATGTTGAAACCTGGAAATTAGCGGCAAACATACCATCAGTAAGCAGTGATGAAGATATTGATAATATCATCATGCCACATATCGGATAATACAACTCATCCACCTTCAGTATGTAAAACTGAAGGTGGACTATTACAGCCTATTCGCAGCACGAGGGAAAAATGTCAGATTTATTAAAGGTAACCGGCGGTATACCACTGTCGGGCGAAATAACACTAAGCGGCATTAAAAATGGTAGATTACCAATTCTTGCCGCATCGTTATTAGTGTCAGGTACAGCAGTATTGCACAATGTGCCACAAATAGCATATGTTGAGAACTTATTTAAGTTAATGTCTGTATTAGGAGCGAAAATTGATAGGTCAGGCAATACTGTAACTATTGATGCCGCAAACATTACCGGTTATGAATTAGAACGCCAATTAGCAACATCAATGCGTGGTTCTTATTATTTAATAGGACCATTGCTGGCACGAATGGGAAAAGTGATAGCGCCAATGCCCGGTGGATGTTCTATTGGCGCGCGTCCGGTAGATTATATCATGCAGGCTATCCGCAGTTTAGGGGTACAGGCTATCGAGCATACTGATGAAGCAATATGTACCGCCCCGGATGGATTGATAGGTGGCCGTGTGATATTAGACCCTACCTACCGCAGTCCCGGTGCGACATTTAACGCCTTGTTAACTGCTGTTTTAGCAAATGGACAAACCGTGATAGACTGTGCCACAGAAGACCCGGAAATGACTAACCTCTGCGAGTTTTTAACCAGTGCCGGCGCAAAAATATATGGCGTAGGAACCAGAAGAATTATCATAGATGGTGTGGATAAATTACACGATGTTGAACACACCTTGTTACCCGACCGCATAGAAGGCGGAACTTTCTTGATTGCTGGTGCTGCCACCCGTGGTAAAGTAACTATAGGTAAAATTCCTCCGGCAGATTTAACCTCTTTAACAGATATTTTTAATGATATGGGCATAAGAGTAGAAACCGGAAACGATTATATCACCGTCGACGCCAGAAACGTTAACCCGGTTGGCACTATCGTATCTACCCAACCATTCCCTGGATTCCCTACTGATTTGCAACCGCCACTGGTGGCGTTGATTTGCAAAGCAGAGGGAAGAAGTGTTGTACATGAAAATATATATTCCGGAAGAATGGGTTATGTTAATGAATTACGTAAAATGGGAGCAAGGATTAAAGTAGATGAAAATAAGATAGCAAATATTGAAGGTGTCGATAAATTAGAAGGCAGATTATTAGAACCCGCGGATATGCGTGCCGGAGCTGCACTGGTTGTAGCGGCATTATCTGCAGAAGGTATATCAACTATTACTGGTCGTCACTTAATAATTCGTGGATATGAAAATCTGGA
>CAZNLA010000442.1:0-4714 GCA_964573385.1 uncultured bacterium | reverse complement strand
CCTTTTGAACGGAGATGACGGCAAAATAACCCTCTAACTGCGGAAGTTGGGTTAAATGTTAAATAGTCACCTTTTCGTGTCCTTCGTGTCTTTTGTGGTTAACTAAAAAAGTAAAACTTATCTAATTTATCCCGGTAAAACTTCAGCAATCAAGATATTATCTACATATGTTGTCTCAAAATCCGCTGAACCGTAATTTTTAACATCAAAGTTTAATTTATATGTTGTTCCGGCATCAGCAACATAACCGCCCGGGGTTATAGTAAGACGCATGTCAGTGAATGTCTTTTTGTTAAAAGTTGCGAAATTACCGGACGCCAGTGTGCCGGTGTATAACGAATTGGCATTGATAGTCCACAACGATGTGGGATAATTAGTCCAGCCATTTGCATTATTATAACGATAATTGCACCAGTAATAAACTTGCGGGTAACCATTTTGCGGGGTACTGGCAGCAACCCGTCGGACATCCATTGAAATTTCAAATTGTACTTTATCGCTACCTACCGGACTTGCCCAAATTGCACTTATACGGTTTGTTAACGCGGTATTGCCAAATCCAACGGTGGTTTCTGCAGCTTTTGATTGGATTTGCCATACTTTATTTGACCCGACAGTAACCAGCGAACCGGGTGAATATGAATTTCCGGTTTCAAAGTTTTCTGAATAGGTAGGATTTAACCGTTCCGGAAACGCGCCTAACAGTCTTTTTGATACCCCTACATGCCCGTCAGCATAACTGGCTATTAAAGCACCGGAATGTCGGTAATCATAATCACAGGTCCAATTAGCGATATTTGGCACTTTATTTGTGGTCCAGGTGTCTACAGAAGTTTGCAACGCGTCAACAGATATCGGCTGTGCCGATGGGTCAGGAATATCACCGATGGATTTACTGCTCATTGCAGCGATATAACCATAGCCATTCGTGGTGCTTTTACCTTTTGTAGGGCAAATTAATACACCAGGGTCAGCCTTAAGGTCTGACCATACACTCGCGGAAGATGGCATAACCTCTTCATGGTCCTGCGCATACATGGCAACCAATGCTGATATTTGTCGCTGGTTGCTGGTGCAGGTGGCAGCACGTGCTTTTTCCCGCGCACGGGCAAAGACAGGGAACAGAATTGCGGCTAAAATAGCAATAATGGCAATCACCACCAGCAATTCTATCAGAGTGAAACCTTTTTTCTGAATCATTGTAGTCTCCTGAAAATACCGGATGGTTGTTTTGGAAGTCATCCGGTTTAGCAGAATTATACTTTTTCAGGTTAATGAAGTCAATACCATGCCGGACTTTTTGACCTGAAATTTACAGGGACAAATTAATATTGAGGAGACAGGACTTTCACTTTAGGTCACATTGACAAATTCAGTGACCAATCGCTGATCATGTCGAAGCGACCTGAAGCGAATCAAAATATCCTAACCCAAACAAATTGGACAATTTTCCAGTGTTTAAGTATAACTTATGCCTTGGAAAGGCATTTTAATGAGTAACCCCAGGCGTCAGCCTGGGGATTAAACCATAACATTGACTGCGCCTCGGAGAGGTGCTTTCATAAAGTCGCCTTTACAAGGCTCATATTAATAGCCGTTACTACCCCAGGCTGACGCCTGGGGTTAATCATTATGTCGCCACTCCGTGGCTAAATATATATTGAAATCGGTACAAACCGGTAGAAACCGCTTGAAATCGATTCTATTTCGAGCACAAGTTAAGTTACAATAAAATCCTGACTTTTTTTGTATGGATTTAGTTTCTAACGGCTTAACCAGTAAAAGTCCTGTAATAACAAGTTTGTATTATCCTAAACGTTTAATATTAGGGTCGGTAAAGATATCAAATTCATCACGGCTTGATGTTGAAAATTCGGAAACTACGGCACCTTCCGGACCACCCTGGAACCAATGCAATGTATCCGGTGCCAGCGTATATTGTTCACCCGGATTCAAAATTACTTCGTGCCATACGGTATAAAAATCTTTTCGGTGTTCCGGTGGGTTGGCCTGTGGTTTGGCAACTGCAGACCCACTGACGTACAAAAATACCTTGCCCCAACGGCAACGGAACGTCTCTTCTTTACCGGGAACGCCATCAATCTCCGGATGCCGATGTTCCGGACAGGTCTGGTAAGGTAATAGAATTATCTCTTTGGCACAGCAACGTTTTGTATTGACATAAACAATTAGCTGTAAACCAGTGGATTCAATTTCACCCAGGCCAAGGTCTGCGACTTCCATCTCTTTAACCTCGGTCGGGGTCAATACTATACTGGCTTTATCCAGCAATTTTAATGATTCCTGAACAAATAATTCACGTTTTTCTGTTGAAATCATGGAGTTCTCCCTTTAATAATTTATAAAATTATATCTGATATTGCTGAAATATAGAGTAACAACTTTTAAAAAAAGTGTCCAGAATAATTGACTACAGCTAATAATTTTTCAGATATTTAAGACCGTTAACAATCAAAAACTTGCAAAAAAGTAAGGATTATAAAAATTCACTGAATATATTATCCACAGAGTGGCGACTTAATGAGTAACCCCAGGATTCAGTCTCATCCTTATACACATTTATGGAATCGTTACTTTACCTCGACTCCGTTAGGAGTCTCACGTCTATAGAAATCATTCCATTCAAAGATGACCGACCCCCTGACGGGGTCGGTATCTATCGAGAAACAAAGCTATAGACGTTGAACCCCTATCGGGGTTGATATGTTGTTAACTCAAAAATTTCTGCCCTTATTACGGCGCAACCGGGATTGGCAAAGTTAAAATACCTTGGGGTTCGTTTTTATCATTCATTCCCATTATGTGAATGAATGATGGTATTTTGCTTGCTGGTATGGTAATTGGCGCGGTTGTTGGTTTTGTCCCAATTGATAATAAGTTATTATTAATCTGGGTTAATACTTTGGTTATCCCTTCAGGTAATGTATATGATATTGTCGCGGTATTGCTCATATCCGGCAGGAAACAGAAGTTATCAAAACGCATTACAGTGCCACCGGGGTTATTCGCAAAACCATATGGTCGTATTTCCGGTGCTGTTGCCCAATCCGCGAAGGTTAATTCGTTAATAATGCCATCCGTCGGTTTTGTCCCGGTTTGTTTGGTTATCGCGTCAGTTAAGATAGTTTTAATGTCAATTTGCGCGTGTTGCCAGGTCCCGTCGGCTATTATCTTTGCGTTACCCGCAGGGTATATGCTTTTATCCTGTCCGGGATTGCCAGACAAGATAATTTCATACCATACCGTACCGCGACGCGCGTATAGATTGATCGATATATTTTTGTCAAAACAGTAATCGAACGAAAGTATTGGGGTAATGTTAAAGTCAACCCCGGTAACCGGTGCGTCAATGCTGAAATCGCCGGCGGGATAATTGTTAATTACTTTCAGATAGCTGTTTTTTACATTCAGATTACTGGTGTTACTGTTCGGATTTACTTCGCGAATGACGCGAGATGTTATGCCGGGTCTTTCTTTCCAGCCGTTATTGTCTTTATCAAATGTGCTGACGGTTACCGGAATATTATTTATAGTTACCGCAGGTGTCGGTAACGGTTTAATTTCTTCCATTATCGCCAATGGCGCGGCAGCACGGGGTGTACCCTTAATTACCTTTTCCGCAGAATAGTTTGCTCTGCCCAGCATAACACCGTTATCCAAAGTCCAGACAGCGGCGTAACCACCCACCACGGGGTTTTCGTCAATATACGACATTGCCAATCTGTTATCAATGTATACGTTAATCTCTGCTTTTACAGTTTTTTTACCATTTTCTGTTGTTTCAATGGTTCTTTTCTCAATACGGGTTGCAAACCATTGACGATGACCAATATTCCCCAATGGCATTTGATACTCAGGCGCATTGGTGGATTTTACTATTACCCCATTTCGCACCAGCATGGTTATTGGTACTCCCAGTGGTTTGCCACCGCGAATAACTGCATAACCGGTGTTTAGATGCGAACCGTCGGTGCAGATGGCAATATTTAAATCGCGGAATCGAAGTTTTTCTTCTGCCGGCGCGTTGTCATACTGCATTTTAACACCCATATACGCTTCAAAGTTCTGGTCGCCTTCCAGCCGGTTCTTAGTCCATATTGTCGGGGTGTCTTTGCCAAACCCGCCAAACCAGTTCCATTTGGGCTGGCATGAATAACGCGCCATAACCAACCATATACCGCTACCCACCACCCAATCGTTTGGCGCGGTTTCAAACGCGTCCATTATCCGGTTTGACTGCACAGATATAACTGCCGCAGGTAACTCTTTTTTCGTCACTTTAAACCCAAATTTTTCTGTCTTTATCGGGTTGGTATCTTTCCAGGTGAATACTGTCGTTTCTTCTTTAACATCTTTCTCTTTGCTGGTATCTTCTTTGTCTAATTTTTGCGCCAGCAGGATTAGATAACTACCATGACGATATAATACCAACTGCGTCAAATCGCCGTAGGTAAATTTCCCTTCGCATACTTTGACACCCAGCTTATTTAAAACAACTGTACCACCCGTGTCTGTTTTAATCAGGTCGATTGAATACCCATTCTTTTCATTCTGACCGGGTGATAAATATATTGTCTGGCCATCAACAGATGCGGCAGATATCGGAATCTGAACTTTGAAATCCTGATAAATTGAACCTTTATACCAGAGATCGGAAGAGCACACGTCTGAACTCCAGTCACATTCAGAAATC
>CAZNLA010000441.1:0-4718 GCA_964573385.1 uncultured bacterium | reverse complement strand
TTCTTACGATTTCAACCGACGTAAAAAAAGCACCTCTTCGAGGCGCAGACAGAGGTTGTATTCAACCCCAGGCTGACGCCTGGGGTTACTTATTAAAATGCCTTTACAAGGCATAACTGAAAACTGAAAACTGAACACTGATTCCAATTCAATTATTTCTGCACATCAGAGATAATATCGCCTTCTATGCCAATAATAACTACTCTTACCGGTATGGGTATTTGTGCTTTTTCGACGGCTTTCATTGCCAGTACTTCTAACCCGCGGCAACATGGTACCTGCATAATGGCGATGGTTAAGCTTCTTATTCCGCCATGGGTAATCATTTGCGCAATTTTTTCGATGTATCCCTCTGTATCATCTAACTTTGGGCAGGCAATTGCTATGGAATGGTTTGCCATTATGTCCGGATGGAATGAACCCAGTGCAAACGCGGTGCAATCTGCTGCCAACAACAAATCCGCATCACGGAAATAGGGTGCCATTGGTGATACCAGGTGCAATTGGATAGGCCATTGCCGCAACGCACTGGAGGATTTAACCGCCGGTTTTTCATCAGCAGGTTTATCCGCGGCAAAAAATTGTTTTATTGCCATGCCCGGGCACCCGCCACCACCATGATTATGCTGATGTGGTTTTTGTGGAATATCATTTTTCTTTAAATGTTCCTCTACAGCAACTTCATCAAACTCCGCGGCATCACGTTGAATTATTTTAATCGCATCCACCGGGCATTCACCCAGGCAGGCACCTAAACCATCGCAATATTCATCTTTAACTAATTTTGCTTTCCCGTTAATCATCTGAATAGCGCCTTCAGCACATGCGGACGCGCACTGGCCACAACCATTACATTTTTCTTCATCAATTTGAACAATGTTTCTAACACCCATTTTACTAACCTCCGAAATTATTCGCTGATATCAATATACCCGTATTACAAAAATGCTGATATGACAAAGGTCATAATAAAAAAATAAATGATTTTTAAACAATTAATTTAATTTACAGCAAATAACTATATATTATCCCAAAAATCTGCTAAAATTAAATATATACATACAGGCACAACTACACGGGGATTGATAATGCAATACGATATAACAGATCCGGATTTAGCACATATTGGCAGACGCAGAGTAGAGTGGGCAGAGCAGGAAATGCCGGTGATGCGGGAAATACGCCGTTCATTTGGCGAAGAATACTTGTTGCGTGGACATGTAATTGCAGCATGTCTGCACGTTACAACTGAAACCGCTAACCTGTTAATGACACTTAAGGCTGGCGGTGCGGAAGTTTATTGCTGCGGTGCCAACCCAATATCCACCCAGGATGATGTCGCCGCGTTTTTATCAATACAGGCAGACATACCTACTTTTGCTATCCGTGGTGAAGACAAAGAGATATTGGAAAGCCACGTTGACGCGGTGTTAAATAAAAATCCTACCATTATTTTAGATGATGATGGTCACCTTATTCACGCTCTGCATACCCGCCATAAAGATAAAATGGCCAGAATTATTGGTGGTACTGAAGAGACAATGAATGGTGTCGTGCAACTGCATAATTTAGATTCTGAAAATAATTTAGATATTCCAATGATAACGGTTAACAATGCCCACACCAAAAATATGTTTGATAACAAATATGGCACCGGGCAAAGCGTTGTTGACGGTTTAATCCGTGCCACCAACCGTTTACTTGCCAGCAGAAATTTTGTTATTGCCGGTTATGGGTGGTGTGGTCGCGGGGTTGCCATGCGCGCAGCAGGGATGGGGGCGCAGGTTATCATCTGCGAAATTGACCCGTTGAAGGCTTTGGAAGCAATGATGGACGGTTTCCGCGTGATGAATCATATGGAAGCCGCAAAGATTGGTCATTTCTTCTGTACCGTTACCGGGAATATTAAAGTATTCAGAAAAGAACATTTTGAGGTGATGATGGATGGCGCGATTATGTGTAACGCCGGACACCGTCACGCGGAGATTGATGTTGATACTCTGGAAAAGATGAGTATCGCGCACCGGGATGTACGCCCGATGGTAACCGAGCATATTCTGTCATCAGGTAAAAGATTATACATGGTGGCAAAAGGCAGATTAGTAAACCTTGCCATGGCGGAAGGACATCCTGCCTCGGTAATGGATATGACATTTTCTAACCAGGCGTTGGTTGTGGAATATCTGTTAAACGAATCCGGCACATTGATGCCGGGTGTTTATCCGGTTCCACGATTTATTGAATCACAAATTGCCCGGATGAAACTGGAAGCGGCGGGAATAAATATAGACTGTATGACCCAGGAACAAATGGATTATCTGACATCATGGTATCACGGAAACAAAGGATTTTAATCTGTATATGGGAAAATCGTATAATGAAAAATGCGCGGATTATGAGGATTCATACCGCGCACATCCTTCTTTGTATAAGTTCAATGCGTGCGTAATTGCGTTATTCGGATATCTGTGTAATATTGCGCCTTTCTGGCCCTTTGTATTATTCGTAATTATCGCATTTTCATCATTTATATTTCCGGTAATATTAAATTACATTGGTATTATCGCTCTGTTTGCTTACCTGTTTATTAAAATGCAATTGGATAATGAAACATACGAAAAAACATGGAAAAAACTTTACCCAAAATACCATACTATCCGGGGTGTTAAAGTAACAGCAAAAGAATATCCGTTGCTTTATAATTATATTAAAGAAACCTGCGGCAAATTATCGGTGACTATACCCGGTGAAATATATATTTCCGGTGACACAACATCATTAATAACTATTCGGCCACTATTAAAGTTCACCCCATTTATTAAGTTTGTACTATGTGTAAGTTTTTATGACTTATACGGGATGAATAACGAACAATTTCAAATTAAAATGACCAATACTCTGGCGAATTTCACCAATTTTGGCAGGTTTGCCAATTGGTTACAATATTTAATGAGTAAACGGGTTGAAATGCTGGAAGTAATCAAGGAAGGGACCAAGCCATATATCGGGTATAATTTCATGGATTATCACTGTGAAACATTGTCGGCAATAACCGGGGTGTTAATGCGGTGGAATATTGTTAATACTGATAATATCACCGTGAATAATTATAATGCCGGCAAAACTGGCGAGGCACTGATAGCGTCATTGATGATAGAGAAAGTATCTGAAATAAATTATTGGGATGAAATTAATAATACCCTGGGAAAAACCGAATTACCACCGGAAAGTCCATATACTGAATTAAAAGAGATATTACGCAATCGCAAAATAATTGATAAAGCGGATGAGATAATTAAAGAAGACCTTGCGAAAAAGACCCGGTTAGATGATAACACCCTGCATATTTTTGACCGGTTAGAGGTGATGTCATATTTTGCTGCCCGCGAAGGCGGTATAACCTCGATAGCGGAAAGATTATCTGACAAACCGGAAAATATTGCCGCGGACCTGTATATAACCAATAATGAAGATAAAATGATATCCATGCTGAATGCCAGTTGGTATGAATGGGCAGAACTGTTGTGGACAATTGAATATAACAAACAAAAAGCCATGGATGATTTCCGGAAGGAACTGGAAAGTAAAATGAAAGAGCATACAATGACAATGTATGAAAAATGGGAATATATATTAATTTTATCGCAAAAAAATGAACATGATAAACTGATGAAAAAACTGCAGCAGTTTTATACAGATTACCCATCCAATGTAACTGTAAATATGGCATTGGGGTCAGAATTATTGAAAAATAATAATCCGGAAGGTTTGTCATATATAGAAAAAGCCATCTCTTTTGACCCGGAAATAGAGATAAAGGGGTTAGATACCATCATTAATTTCCATCAGGAAAATGGCCGGGAGATGGAAGCGGATTTATATATTAAAAGACTGCGCGAAGGAATACCAGTATTAAATAAAGCAATAACCGAAAGAAATAATGACATAACAAAGTATAAATTTCTACACCATGAATTGTCAGATGACTGGATAGAAAAAATTAACCGGCAACTGTCAGATTTCCCCAATATAAAAGATGCATATATGGTAAAAGCGGATTTAAAATATCTTAAAGAACGTCCGGTGTATCTGTTCTTTTACTCACTGAAGGACGGTTTAACAAACGCGGAAATAATAGAATCACTGGATATTTTAAGTAAAAACCTTTATTTACCCCCGGTAACAAATATCTACATCACCAATCGCAACACAGAATATAATAGTAAAATCAATAAAATAAACAACATCAAAATATATTCATCGGTGCAGGAACCGGTGGTGGGACATTGAAATAAGCAGGTTGTGAGGAGTTTAATATGACTGTGTTATCATCACATGAAAGAATGAAGCGGATGTATGAACACCGCGATGCTGACAGGATACCTGTTACTGATTATCCCTGGGGTGCCACTTTGCAACGTTGGCATAATGAAGGTATGCCGACGGATGTTAATTATGCCGATTATTTTGGGTTGGATAAGTTGGCATCGGTAGGCGCCGATAATAGTCCGCGCTACCCGCAAACAACTATTGAAGAAACAGACGATTATACAATTTTCACATCCGGTTGGGGCGCCACCATGAAACAGACTAAGCAACACGCGTCGACACCGGACTTTGTTGATTTTATTGTTAAAGACCCGGATACCTGGAAAGACGCGAAATCACGCATGACCCCTGCCAAAGACCGCATCGATTGGGTATCACTTGATAAAAAT
>CAZNLA010000440.1:0-4730 GCA_964573385.1 uncultured bacterium | reverse complement strand
AGTATGGAGCTCTCTACTCGACTGAAAACTTGTCCAATTTATTTGGGTTAGGTATTTACACTTAATGTTGTTCTGATATAGAAAAAAAACATAATCGCAATTAATATAATTGATATTTTACCTTATTATGGGTACAATATATGTATGAAAAATGTTACTCTTTCCGAGGTAACAACATGTTGAAAAAAAATACTGCGAGAATTGGATTTACGCTAATAGAATTACTGGTGGTAATAGCCATTATTGCTATTTTGGCCTCAATCCTTTTCCCTGTATTTGCCCGTGCACGAGAAAAATCACGACACAGTACCTGTACCAGTAATTTAAGGCAGATTGGGGCGTCCATGTTAATATACGCTCAGGACCATGAAGAAAATATTCCTACTACAGCAAACGTATGGAATACCGTTAACAGCGATCCTAAAATACTGGTTTGTCCTACTAAATCGTCGTTACAGAATGGTTATGTTTTCTTTAAACCGTTATCCGGCACATCAATTGGCAAATATCAAAACCCGTCAGAAACGTGGACTTTTGCCGATGCTGCCCCGACATCTCTTAATAACCTTGCTACACTGCCGTCAGATATTGAAGACCGGCATAATGGTAAATGCAATGCTTCATTTTTAGACGGTCATATTGCAACATCTCGTGCTAATTTGTTGAGTTACCTTCCACCAACACCACCTGATGGTTATGCTATTCGTTGGAATATGGATGGTAATGGTAACGATGAATCCGGCAAAGTTAATGGTAATTCCAATAGTGTTAATTATGGCCGGTATTTATACGGAAGCGGGGCAGGGATATTTGATGGTTTAACATCAAATATTTCACTAACCCCCGGGGTAGTTACTGGTAATATGCTGGGATTTACTGTTAGCGCGTGGATATTTCCTACATCCATAGCAACCAAAGACCGGACGATATTTTACGTTCGCAAGGCGAATGACAGTGGAACACGTTTTACCCTTAGATTAGTTAATGGTACCGGGTTGATGCGTTGTTTTATGTGTCCGACAGATGATGATAGTAAAATGTTTGATGTTTCAACCATTACTGCCATACCGGTTTACACATGGACTCACGTTGCGGCAACGGTAGATTTCCCTACTAAAACCTTAAAAGTTTTTATTAATGGTAATCAAAGTAACAGTTTTACCTACTCATCACCTGACGCGTTCACCGGTTTTTTAAGTTCTACACCGGCAAGTATGTATATCGGGGCGGGTGATACCAGTGGTACAAATGCCTTTAAAGGGCAAATTGATGAGGTTATTTTATACAAACGTTCATTAACTCCAACAGAAATTATGGAATTATTTATAATTTAAATGATGCGTTTTTCTGAATAAAATGCTTTATTTAACACTCTCTTCATAACAATTTAATGGTATTGTAATCTTTTCATTTTCGTTTCTCTTTCATACTATAGCACTGTGTGGTAAAATTAACTCCGGTATTATCATATTTGTATTCGGAGTTTTGAAATTATATGACTGAACAAAATAATTATCCCACCCTTGACCCTCAGGGGAAGTTGGCAAAAAAGCCGCGTCGTCGTATCAAGTGGGGGAGAATAATATTCCTGTTGATAATAATTGGTTTATTCGGCGTATTTGCGGTTTTGCGTTGGGGTTTAGGAATAAAGGATTTTAAAACATTCTTTTGGGCGGCGAATGGAGTTTATGAGAAAATAAATAAGACGCCTCCTTTTCATAAAAGAAATAAAGTTAATATCCTGGTGTTAGGTGCTGACGTTACATTTGGTTCTCCTTTCAGTCGTACTGATGTAATTAAGTTGGTATCTGTTGATGTTGCATCCCGACGGATGGCAATTTTAACTATACCGCGGGATACATGGGTTGAGTTACCCAACGGGCGTAACGGCAGAATAAATGGCGCTTATTCACTGGGGACATCCAAAGATCCTAAAGACCATATTGATAATGCTATCAACACCGTCGCAAAATTGGTATCAGAAAATTCCGGGGAACCGATTGATATTCAATATTTCGTTCGTTTGCAACCGGAAGGTTTGGTAAAAATAATTGATAAAATGGGTGGCGTTAAGTTAGATGTGGAAAAGAAAATGAAATATAGTGACCCGTCTCAGCAGTTGTTTATCGACCTGGAACCGGGTGTGCAGGTACTTGATGGTTACAACGCGATGTGTTACGCAAGATTCCGCCATGACCGCGAAGGTGATTATGGCCGAATAGAACGCCAGAAGAAGTTATTTAAAGCATTAGCGGATAAAATGAAAGACCCTAATGAAAAAATGCGGGTTGCCAGTTGCGCGGGTGATTTAATGGATATGATGTATACGAATCTGGCATTAAATGATATGCTGGCACTGAAAGACCTGGTGGCGGATATTGGCAAAGCGGATATTGACGCGAATAGTTTTACCCTTCCAACTACGCCAGTACGCATAAATGGGGCATCGGTAGTACAGGTAAACGCACCGGAAGAAGTACAACCGATACTGCGAGATTTCCTTGATGGACCGCGACCTACTGTTGTATTGTTAAATGGTACAAAAACATTGGGACAAACAAAAAAAGTAGAAGAGTTGATTGATTCCACCAAATATAATATTATTGGCGTAGGAAATACAAAAGTTCCTGTCCCGGTTTCGGCGATTTACGCGACAGTTAAAATGAAAGCGATTGCACAGGAAATTGCGGTGGCAACCGGATTAAAAGTTGAAGTTAATACAACAACCACTGTACCTGTGATGAAAAAAATGAAAAAAGGTACAACTGATGTGCCAACCGGACAGATAACGATAGTAATCGGTGACGATTATACTGAACCGGTGCAAACGTTGACACAATAATTACAGATAGTAATTATTAAAGGAAAGAAAAAGGTAATTTATGGCAAAGCCACAGTATTTGAATTTATCCCACGATATCACAACAGATGTGCTGGCGATAGATATGGCGCGTTCATTAGCATCAAAAAAAGGACAGATGATAACTGTTCTTGACCTGCGTGGATTAACAGTAATAACTGATTATTTCATCGTATGCCACGGGTCATCACCACTGAATCTTCATGCTCTTGCAGACGCGGTTCTTGCAGATTCTAAAAAATTAGGAATTAAAGGTGTGCGACCGGAAGGTTCAGAGGCGGATGGTTGGGTTTTAATTGACCTGGGTGGTGTAGTTATTCATGTTTTTGATGCGGAAAATCGCGAGTTTTACGCGTTGGAAAAATTATGGGTAGATGCACCGCGCGTGCCATTGCCTGCAGATGTGTTGGAATAAAAGAGTAAACTAATTCTTAAAACTTAAAACTGGTCCAATTTATTTAGTTCGGGAATTCTTTGGTGAGTTCCCGAAGTTTATATGAAAATGGTAAATAGCAAACTCCGAAATAGGTGAGTGTTAAGATTATTGAGGAGGCAGACAATATGACAAATAACTCAGCACTGGGAAAGATATGTTTCCATTGTTTAAATACTTTGCGTGCGGATGATGATGTTACCTATTGTACTGGATGCGAAGCAGTATACCACACCGCATGCCGTGACCGACTTACCAAATGTTCCAACCGCAAATGCAATGCTGATACTAAAATACTGCCTTCTGATGAAAATGCACCTGTTAACCCACCAGTAGCAGAAGAGAAACCGGAATTACCACCTGTGAAAGTATTGTTATCACCGGTAGAAAATATATCGGAAGACCAGGAAATAGAGGCACTGTTAGCGGAATTAGCTTTACGTATAGACGCCGGTAAATTAACTGAAGTTGAGCCAAGATTAGCAAAAGCTAAAGGACTTGCTCCGCATCACCCCGGTGTGTTGGAAATTGAAGGTGATTATTATCTGGCAAAAGGTCAGAAAAGTCGCGCGACGACATGCTACAAACAGTCACTGGAAATTGACCCGACTAATTCTTTAGTGGAAGAAAAATACGCCACCTGCCTGTTTTTAAATAGCCAACCTATGTTACAGGCGAAACTTGGTCCGAATCTGGATTATGACGACCCGTTTTCCGTCCCCATGAAACGTCTGCCCTGGGCATCCGCGCTATGCTCGGTAATATTCCCGTCATTCGGGCAATTATTTAATGGTGACTGGCTGAAAGGGGTAATTATATTTGCGGTTGCCGGATTATTGTTTAAATACAATAGTAATGTTGTATATTATGCACTGCAAAAAAATGTGCAACCCGGTCAATTAAAAACCTTCTTCACCGACATTAACCCTCAAACTGTTAACACCACGATAACAACACTGTTCAGCGGAGTTCCATTGCTGATAACAATATTATTTATATTAATTTGGGCATATTCAATTTTCGATGCGGTAGTGACAGCGAAAAATAGAGAATAGTTTTCAGTTTGAAGTTTTCAGTTTTCAGAATGGTCATTTCGACAGGCACAGTGACCGTTGTGAGAAACCTATTTTTTTATGGATTTGGTTGCTAATACCTAACCCAAATAAATTGGACAAGTTTCTGTTGTCAGTTTTCAGACGTGGTCACTTCGACAAGCTCAGTGACCGGTAGAAATTACGGTCACTGAGCTTGTCGAAGTGACCATTATAAAAGTTCAGCCTAAAATCCTGACTTTTTTTGTACGGATTTGTTTGCTAACGGCCTAAGAACCTAACTCCTAACATCTAACCTAAATAAATTGGACAAGTTTACAGTTTTTTTTGGGTAATTTATGCCTTGTAAAGGCATTTTAATGGATAACCCCAGGCGTCAGCCTGG
>CAZNLA010000439.1:0-4764 GCA_964573385.1 uncultured bacterium | reverse complement strand
AATGCTTGAAATCAAATATTATGAAGGATCAAATAATCATCCGGTAAGAGTTTCCACTCCGTTATTACATACAAAAAAAGTCTGGGGTTGTGGGGTAATGGGATCTCCAAGAATTTATAACGGATATTCAATTTATGCCGATATAATTTGTGGTAATGTCACAGATTCTTCTTCTGTTAATCTATTTATAAAGTCGATGCATACTGAATCTGATGATAATATATGCAAAGAAGAGAAATTACAAAAAGGGAAATCTGTTACATTAGAAAATAACAAAAAAATCACCATTGAATTAGATGTTAAAACTGTCGAAGGAAGAATGGTAACTGATTTAGGAATTGAAATAAACGGGGAAAATGGCAGTCTCGGTAATATTTATGTTGATCGGGTTTATTATGATATAAACCCAGAAATCGAAATTAACGGACAATTAGCAAAGAATGAACATAACGAATTAGCAGGATGGATTAATGATATTGATATGTTCCGCGGTAAATTTTCTGATGATACCGAGAACTTTAATTATATCGGCAAGAACAATTCGCGTGGAGTCTTAATAACCGGTACAGATGAATGGTCAGATTACACGATTTCAGCAGATATGAAAATACATTGCCCTGGTAAAGCCGGATTAGTAGTACGATATCGTGGATTAACAAGGTTTTACGCTGTTTGCGCAGTTAGAACAGGCTTTGCGCTGATTTGTAGAAATGATGATAGTGAAGTAGTTCTGGGTGAATATAAGTTTGATATTAAAACTGATAAGCCATTTGAATTATCGTTAACGGTTAATGAGGATGATATCGTTGTTAAGTTAAATAATAAAATTATAATTTCAGCTAAAGATTATACTCATCCATCCGGTGGAGCAGGATTTATTGTGGAAAAATCTATGATGGGATTTAAGAATCTGACAATTGAATAAAAAAAAGCCCCCGGGATAATTCCCGGGGGATTTTTTTATTACATTCTCAACAATTCATCCAGAGAATAAACCTCAAAATCCGCACCTTTTCTCCGGGCATCCATTGCTAATAGCAACGCTTCTGCGGTATCTAATGATGTTAAGCAAATAATATTATGTTCTACTGCGCCACGTCGTATTCTTGCCCCTTCTAACTCTACAGTCTTTTCCGGTGATAAAGTATTAAGCAAGAGATTAATATTTTCATTTCGTATCAAGTCCATAATATTAGGACTACCCTGGCTAACTTTGGCCACACTTTGGGCATCAATTCCATTAGCAATTAGAAATAAAGCGGTACCACGGGTTGCGTATATTTTAAATCCCATTTCAGCAAACTTTTTAATTACCGGTAATGATCGGGGTTTATCCATATCCGCGATAGTCGCGATTAATGATCCATGCATAGGAACATCAATTCCTGACGCTACCATCGCTTTGTATAACGCGTGAGGATAAATTGGGTCAACACCCATTATTTCGCCGGTGGATTTCATTTCTGGCCCTAATGATACATCAACTTCGGTCAATTTAGAGAATGAAAATACCGGGGCCTTTACACAGTAATATGGTTTATTAGGGAATAATCCGTGAGAGAATCCCAAATCAGATAATTTCTTCCCTAATGCGCATTTTGTGGCAACATTTACCATCGGCACACCTGTTACCTTTGACATATAAGGAACAGTACGTGATGCGCGGGGGTTTACCTCAATAACATAAACAACATCATTCTCATCCACAACAAATTGAATATTCATTAAGCCGATAACATTTAAGCCCCGGCATAATTTGATAGCATAATCAACAACAGTAGTACAAACTTCTTCTGACAAAGTAACAGGCGGATATACAGACATAGAATCACCACTATGTACGCCCGCACGTTCAATGTGTTCCATTATACCTGGGATTAACACATCAATTCCGTCTGAAATACAATCAACTTCAACTTCTTTACCGATAATATACCGGTCAATTAATATTGGTCTGTCAGGAGAAACATCAACAGCATATGTCATATATCGTATCAGTTGTTCTTCGTCATACACAATTTCCATTGCCCGACCACCCAATACGAAAGAAGGTCTCACTAATACAGGGAAACCTAATACACGAACAGTATCAACTGCTTCGCTGACAGAAACTACTGCTTTTCCCTTAGGACGATGAATATTTAATTCTGTCAGTAATTCATCAAATAGCTTTCTGTCTTCTGCTACTTCAATCCCGTGAAAATCAGTACCCAATATCTTTACACCGGCTTTTGATAATGGACCGGCCAAATTAATTGCGGTTTGTCCACCGAATTGAACAACAATACCCTCTGGATTAATCTGATCAATAATATTCATGACATCTTCTTCGGTTAATGGTTCAAAGAAGAGTGCATCTGATGTATCGAAATCAGTAGATACCGTTTCGGGATTATTATTTATAATAACTGCTTCATATCCTTCTTCACGAAGTGCCCATACACTATGAACTGAACAATAGTCGAATTCAATTCCCTGACCGATTCGTATTGGACCTGAACCAATCACTACTACACGTTTTGCTTGTGACATTATATTATCCTTTTTTTCACCATTATTTATTAAATAGTTACGCAGTCGTATACCAGCACTTTCGTCCAGTATTGCGCATTCTTTTTGATAAAATCATGGTGAATAGTATGTTCCTGATATATATTCTGATCTGATTCATTATCGAAATGAATAATTAAAGCATAGGAATAACTACTATCAATAACGGGACGGTCGGTATCTGCCGGTGTGCCAATGTAAAACTCACGAATGGTTTCAATAGCACGTAAGCTTGCCAAACCATCTTCAAAATCAGCAGATTCTTCTAAAGAAATGTTTTCTTTAGTCCAAAACAATACAGTGTGAATGAACATTTTTATTACCCCGCTTTTATTTGCATCATATATTTATACAATGGTTTTAACAATTTAAAATCATTTGATAAAATATCGCACAAATTATTACTATAAATTATATCATCTATTTCGCAATTTTTAATAATATAGAACGTTTTTTTCTGGTACCACGGTTGTAAATCTGGTGGAATAGTATCTTTTAATATCTTTTTATAATTATCCCCACCGACAGTATACATAGATTTCTCAGGTTTCAGAAACGATATTACTTTCCGGAACTTATCAGGATTACTTTCAATACTTTTACGGAATTTATCCATTGTATCTATAGATGCATTGTAAAATCCCATTCCATAACAATAATGATCGGGTGCGATTTCAAAGTAAAAACCGGGATAATCCTGCCAATCTTTTATTGGACGTTTAAAAGTTATCCACATATTACTTCTGAATGGTGACTTATCTTTCGAAAACCTTATATCCCGGTAAATTCGTGATATTGTTTTCCCTATTCCCGGATTAGTCTCAATCTTATCATCAATATCTAACATCACATCGCTCAGTGCAACGACTAAATCCTGTAAAGGTTCTAATATGTACTGACGATATTCTGATTCATGTTCTTTAAACCATGCTTTTTCATTATTTTCCTTGAGATTTGTCAGGAATAATATTGAATTAGTATCAAAATAACTCATGATTTATAGACCTTGTTTGAACAATTCGTTTTCTGTTTCATATGTTGAATAAAAATATGGTGTTTCAGATTCAAATTCTGCCGCGCAAGTATCAACATATTTGTAAACTGGCTGAATCTTCAGTTCCCGTCTTTTATCGCGTATATCAGATTCTTTAACACCCCATATCTCCGATAAATAATGGTCATTGAATCCCGCTACTTTTGCTTTTCTCAACAATTCTTCACCGGGCATTCCTTTATTGGTTTTTAATATTAGTTCAATATCAACAAGATCTTTTACCTTTTTCAAAAACCATGGGTCAATAGATGTTAATTGGTGAATTTCTTCGACATCCATCCCTCTGCGGAACGCTTCGCACACAGCAAATAGCCGTTGGTCTGTAGCATGAATTAATACTTCTTCCAACTTCATATCAGACCATTCCGATATACCTTTTAAAGCCAGTCCATATTGTCCTATTTCCAACGAACGTACTGCCTTCATTAATGCGCCTTCAAAAGTCCTGTCAATAGACATTACTTCACCGGTTGCTTTCATTTGGGTGCCGACTGTTCTGTTGGCAAAATTAAACTTATCAAAAGGCCAGCGTGGGATTTTCAGGACACAATAATCAAGAGCAGGTTCAAAACATGCCAGTGTCCGTTTTGTAACAGCATTTTGTATTTCGTCTAATCTCAACCCAACTGCTATTTTTGCCGCAACCCGGGCGATTGGGTAACCGGTAGCTTTGGAAGCCAATGCAGATGATCGGCTAACACGTGGATTTACTTCGATAACATAATAACTATATGTTTTCGGGTCCAATGCCAACTGGACATTACAGCCACCCCATATTCCCAATGCGCGAATAATCTTTAATGACGCGGTCCGTAACATTTGATATTCTTTGTCAGTTAAAGTCTGACTTGGTGCTATAACGATACTGTCACCGGTATGGATTCCCATCGGGTCAAAGTTTTCCATATTACAGATTGTTATACAGTTCCCTGCCCCATCGCGCATTACTTCATATTCAATTTCTTTCCATCCCAATAAACATCTTTCCAATAATAGTTGCTGTGTCATTGACATTCTAAAACCACGGTTGGATATTTCATTTAATTCTTCCCAATTATATGCTATACCACCACCAGTGCCACCAAGAGTATAAGCAGGACGTACAATTATCGGGTATGCCGGTTGACCGGTTTTTGCTTCGATTCTTTCCATTTCAGCAA
>CAZNLA010000438.1:0-4772 GCA_964573385.1 uncultured bacterium | reverse complement strand
CACTGGATGATCCCGTCTCTGAATCTTTAACGGGAGACGAACGCGACCGCTATTGTTTCCCGCAGGTGCGTGTAATTATGCCCGGTGGACCATATTTTAAATGGCCATGGGAACGTATTTATAAAGTTTCTGTTGCTACTGAAACTATAAATATGGCATATGACCCAAGCGCGCCAATGGCAAATTATGGTAACACCGTATTAGAAGCGGTGACAAAAGACCAGTTAAATACCGGATTATCCGGACAAATTCGCTATTGCGTATCTGACCGCAACCTGTATGCCTACATTTTTGGCGTAAAAAACCCGATTGCGCACATTATGGGTTATTTTGTATCTGTACTGCGCGAACGTATTGCTAACTTTGAAGCGCCGAAACGTAAAATTGAGGGTGAAGACAATACTGATATGGTATTAACTCAGGGAATTTCCATCAATGATTTGCGTAAAAACCTGCGCGATTTAAATGAACATATGGATGTAGAATGCCGTTCATCATCAGCACGTTATGGTATGGTACTGGATGCCTCACTAATCACCGGCATCGACCCTCCGGTAGAAGTAGAATCTGCATTAGCGGCAATTAACACCGCTCACAACCAGGTATCATCAGATATCAGTTTAGCGCAGGCATCTGCCGATCAGAAAATTGTGCAGTCGAGAAGAGCTGTAGAAATTGAAACCCTGAAAGCCGGGGCAGAAATGGAACCACTGCGCAAGTTAGCATCTCAGTTATCGGCCCTGAAAGAAGCAAATCCCCAATCATTGGAGTTATATTTGCGAAATGTCAAACTTAGCCTGTTAAGTAAAGCAAAACGCGTTATAAAGGAGGTTAAACAATAATGCCAGATTTCTTGATTACAATTATCTCTTTTATTGCCTGTTTTATTGTTGTGCCAATTATCTTTGGCATTATCAGGCTATTAGGCGTTTACACCATCGTTGAAGAACGAACAAGCCAGGTATTTGTATTATTTGGTAACGTAATAGGTACCATCAATGAACCGGGAATACATTTTTTATGGTTTAAATTAGGACCCGCGGCTTTAATAGTTAACATTCTGGGACGCACTTATAAGGTAGATATGCGATTAGACCAGGAATACCTGCGCAGCCAACCTGTTAATTCAGAAGAAGGCGCACCTATGGGTATTGGTATCTGGTATGAAATGTATGTCAGCGACCCGGTAAACTATATCTTTAAAAATACCGACCCGCGCGGTTCATTATCTGCCAACGTTAGTTCATCCACCGTGCGTTGTCTCAGCAACCTGCCTCTTGACCAGATGCTGATAAATCGCCATGCAATGAGCCAGACCGTGCGCGACGAAGTATCACCGAAATCAGATGAATGGGGATATCGCCTGGGTTCTATCTATATCCGCAAAGTTCATTTCCGTGATAACGAAATGATTCGCCAGATTGAAAGTAAAGTAGTTAACCGACTGCGCCAGGTTACATCTGCCATTAAACAGGATGGTACTAACCAGGTGAATATCATCACCAGCACAGCAGATCGCGAAGCGGCAATAGAATTCGCCAAGGCCGCCGCTATACGACCACAGGTAATTGGCACCGCTCTGGCAGAAATATCGCAAGATCCAATAGTGTGCGAGTCTATGTTCCAAATATTAGAAACTCAAAAACTTACTGAAGGGTCCAACGAATTAATTCTTGTTCCCGATGGCAGTAAAGATTTGTTGACTAATATTTTGGCTGGAAGTGTTAAAGACTAAAGTTTAAATATGGTGCACAGTTAATAATAAAACCATAACTTGATGGGACTGACGCACAGAAAATATCCCGGGACGATTTGTGAATTAAAACTTTACAAATCGTCCTTCTGATTTTTATATATTTATCGGTAAGTTAACAATAACTAAGAGTCATACCAATATCTATAAATAGCAAGAAAAATCAGTAATTATTTAAAAAACATCTTTTTTTATACTTTATATACAAATTTCCCCTTTCCTTATCTGAACCAATTATGCTATTCTATTTTTGATATGTTGCCATTTCGTGATATTAATCCAAGTAAGAGCTTTCCGTTAATAACCATCACACTTATTGTGGTGAATGTTATCATATTTATACAAATGCAAAATATGCAGGATGGTGGTGACGGTATCGTGTCTCAATTCGCTTTTGTGCCATCATATCTGCTTAAAGGTACCGCTCCGGAAAGCTGTTTTCACCCTATATGGGCAACCATGTTAACATCACAATTCCTGCATGGTGGTATTATGCATCTTTTAGGCAATATGCTGTTCCTCTGGATTTTCGGTAATAATATTGAAGATATCATGGGACCGATACCATTTCTAATCTTCTATTTGTTATGCGGCATTATAGCTGCAGGCACACATTATTATATAAATCCGGCGTCTGCCATACCCACAATAGGTGCAAGTGGAGCAATATCCGGTATATTAGGCGCATATATTGTTCGTTTCCCCCGTGCGCAGATTGACACATGTTTATTTTTCTTTTTTATAACGGTAATTCGCTTGCCCGCAATCATTGTTTTAGGAATTTGGTTTCTGATACAACTGGCAAGTGGTATGAATACAATAGATAAAAATGATAACAGTGGTGGTGTTGCTTTCTGGGCACATATTGGCGGATTTGCTGCCGGAATGATTTTAGTGAATTTTTTTGCAAAAAAGGTTCAAAACCAGTATAATTACTGGAAATAGACAGAGGTAATATATTCAGAATGTATGATGCTACACATGCAGCGCAGGCCGGCGGAAAAGATTTTTTAACAGGCTTACCCACAACACATGGTTGGGTAAGTTCGCTTAAGAACGGATTAATTCCTGTCGCTGGCGCAATAATAGCATTAAATATAAGTGGGATGAACCATATTAACAAAAAATATGGTCGCGAATCCGCAGATAAAATATTACGGGAAGTTGTCACAAGGACTCAAAATAATTTATCGCGCGAAGCTATATTATTGCGTGGAAATGATAATGTATTTTTAGCATGGATTCCAGGATTAACAACATTACTGGCCCAGGCAATGGTATCACACCTAAAACAGGTTATTACCGGAACTCCTTTCAAAATTTTAAACAGCGCAATTAGTATTACATGCGTTGGTATCAACGTTGCAGCGGAATATAACGCGAAGGCCATTGACATAATTACCCTTGCCGAACGTGAATTGGCAAAACAACCGGAATACGAGATAAGTACGTCGCAAAAATCCGATGCGGCAAGTTCCCGTGCTGAATTAGAAAGTCGATTGTTATCAATGCAATTATATGGACAGGACTGGATGATAGAACAAGCCCTGTCGAGATTAAAATTGCCGGTAATGTCGCCACAATCAATACTGGTTGTTGGCGCGGCACAAACGGGTAAAGCACGAATGTTGTCCAGTTTGAAGAAACTTCTTGCCGGACAAAACCTGCCACTTGCCGAGGTTGAATGTAAACAGGATGAACAAGCAATTCCCTATTCATTATTAACATCACTTATTTTACAATTTTTATCATTTTTCCCTGCCGAACAAATACGAACACAAACATTGCAAATAATCCAGGTTTACCCATGGTTATGTGGCATATTTACAATACTACAAACCCCGGGATCAAATGAATGTCCCGGACCACCGGAAGATTTGCAAACGTTACAAAATGGACTTGAAACTGTACTGGCAGGTTTAGTAAAGACGTTACCACATGCCGCAATAATACATAATTTACATACAGCAGACTCACATACATTAAATACGCTTATACAGTTGCAACGCACATCCGGACATGGTTTGCGCATTATCGCATCAGTAGACGCGGAAGGGCGCGATTTACCATCAAAATTGCAACCGTTATCACGTGGTGGTGAGGCATTACTGATTCTGCAACCATTAACTGAACGCCAGGTGTTAGCATATCTTGAAGAAGCATTGCCTGATCTCGCAAATAAAGAGATTGCTAAAATACTTTATGAAGAATCAGAAGGAATGCCTTTAAATATTGAATCCACATTACGATTATGGACCGACACCGGCATGATAGGATATGTGGGTGACCGTTGGGAATTTCATCCAGAGAAAAAACAGAAAAGCGCAACTGCTGCCCTTCACCCGGTAGAAGCAGAACGATTAGGCAAAGCGGCACTTGCCGGTCCAACCCGTGTATCTTTCCTTGCTTTATTATGGAAAACAGATATTGATGACGCAAGAGCAACAATAAGCCGTGGCCGTAATGCCGGATTGCTGAAACCCATTGACCCCAAAAGACCTGACTCTGTTGATTTTATTGATGGGGACCATGCAGCGGCAGTGGCTAAAACATTAACACGCGATCTTCGTATCGCCACACATACAGAAATCGCTTTATTACTGGAAAAAGACAGTACGGAAAACCGCGCTGAAATGAGTCCCACACTGGCGTACCATTTCGAACAGGCTGGAATGACTGAAAAAGCAGACGCATATGCCAAGATGGTGCAATACGCTCTGCCGCATTATCTGCCGGATATTGTATCTCAGGAAGCATTACAGGTGGGTGGCGGCGAATCATGGACCATACCTGCTGCTGACCCAGTAAGCGAAGAAGACCTGCCACGTATTATTGAAGCAGTTTCAATGATGAGACTAGCCGGTGTTCAGTTCAAGTTATATCCACCAAGCAGTGAAATAACCCGTTTGGCAATACGTGACGCTATAAAATCGTTGGATAAATTACTGGCAAATCGTCCCAGTCTGGTTTTGACTTATGTCGGAAGATCAATGGGTATCGACGGTCAAATATTACTGAG
>CAZNLA010000437.1:0-4788 GCA_964573385.1 uncultured bacterium | reverse complement strand
CAGCAATTTCACGAGCACATTCACGGATAAATGACTGTTCTTCAGATAGACGATAATCGAGCATTTTATGCTACTCCTGTGACTTATTTGAATAACCTGTATCACAATACTGAGATGTAAGGTTTCTTTGTTTATTATAACTAATTTTAATATATTTAGTCAAAAATCAATCCTGAAAAGTTGATAATCAACTCTATACATCCTGATTATCAGCATGATAGGAAGACCGAACCAAAGGTGCGGATTCAATATGTTTGAAGCCAATTTTTTTGCATATAAGTGCTAAATCCGCGAATTCTTCAGGAGAATAATATTTCATTACCGGCAAATGACCGGATGAAGGACGAAGATACTGGCCGATTGTTATATTATCAATATCGTATTTACGCATATCATTTAATGTTTCCACTATCTCTTCTATATCTTCACCTAAACCTAACATGATTCCGGATTTTGTAATAATATTTTTTTTGATATTTTTTGCATTTTTCAACAATTCCAAAGAACGAATATAATCTGCCTGTGGACGAACAATTGAATATAATCTACGAACAGTTTCGATGTTATGATTTAATACATTCGGTTCTGCATCAATAACAGTTTTTAAAGCAGAACTATCACCCTGAAAATCAGGAATTAAAACTTCTATTTTACATTCTGGTACTACTTTTTTTATGCAATTTATTGTATCACCATATATGCCTGCCCCACCATCCTGAAGGTCGTCCCTTGTGACTGAAGTTACAACAACATATTTTAATTTCAATGTTAAAACGGCCTGCGCAACCCTTGTTGGCTCTTCAGTGTCACATTCAGATGGTATACCGCTATTTACAGCACAAAAAGCACAACTTCTGGTACAAACATCCCCTAAAATCATAAATGTTGCTGTTCTACATTTACCCCAACATTCACCGATATTAGGACATCTGGCGCTTTCACAAACAGTGTGTAATTTGTGTTGACTAACCAGTCGTTTTAATTCATCATAATCATGACCACCCGGAGACTTAACACGTAGCCATTCCGGACGTGGTGCGGAATTAATTCTGGCAACTTTTGGGTCAGATTGATTATATCTTATAGGTATAGATTTTGACATATTTTATTTCCGATGTAATAATACATTGTAGCAAGGTATAAGGTAAAGGTGGGAAATGACGTCTTATTATAGCGAATTTTTTTCAGGTATCCAAGGCGAAGGGATTTTTGTTGGTACTCGCCAAATATTTGTAAGATTTTATGGGTGCAATATCAATTGTAGTTACTGTGATACCCTAGCAAGCAAAGCAGAAAAGCCGCTTTTTTGCGAGGTGGAATCAAAAGCAGGAAGCCGAGAGTTTCTTTATCACAAAAACCCGTTAAGTAGTACCACTGCCGCAAAGGTAATACTTAATTTAAATAATGAGATAAAGCATAATGCGGTATCATTTACCGGTGGCGAACCATTACTATATCCTGCTGATTTAAATAAAATGGTAGATAAAATTCATAGTTATCTGCCCATTCACATTGAAACAAATGGTACATTATACAATAATTTAGCAAAATTGGATTTTATTCCTGATCATATTTCATTAGACGTTAAATTGCCATCGCTGACATTTTGCGATGATGATGTAAAAACAATGAATAAAAACTTTATCTTAAAATATCAGGAGAACTTCAATAAATCAATTATAAATACACAAGATCCAATACAAATAAAAATTGTTTTTGGGGCAGACAATATTGAAGAAATAAAAGAAACGTTATTATGGATATCTGAGATTTGTGACTATCCGGTAATATTACAACCTGTTACCGCAGGCAATCTTCGTGTTAAATCCCCCACCCCATTTGAAGTTTTAAAAGCGCAGGAGATAGGATTACAATTACTAAAAGACGTGCGGGTAATACCACAAACCCATGTTATGATGCAACAAAAATAAAAAAATCACAATGTACCGCCTTGCCGTGAGTCCCGCAGTTCTGAACCCACCGAAAAAGGTGGATAATTGTGCTGACAGCTTTCTATAACGGAATAAATCCTATACATTAAACTGCCGCTGAGACTTCCAGAACATGTAGTGTTGGATCTGAACTTAATGGGACAGATACACGCACAAGGCAGAAACATTGTGAAACCATAAACTTATTAAATTATACTACAATCATGCAATAATATCAACAGTTTCTTCCTGAACTCTAAATTGAATTTCATACAGTTTTCTGTATAATCCATTCATTTCCAGTAATTCCAAATGAGTTCCGGATTCGACAATCACTCCTTTTTCAAGCACAAGTATTCTGTTTGCATTTTTAATAGTACTTAATCTGTGAGCAATTACGAATGTAGTTCTATTATTCATCAATCGTTCTAAAGCTTGTTGAACTAAATGTTCACTTTCTGTATCTAATGAACTTGTTGCTTCATCTAATATTAAAATATGTGGATTTTTCAATAATGCGCGGGCAATTGCTATGCGTTGTCTTTGACCACCCGATAATCTGGTACCCCTTTCACCTATTACAGTTTGGAAACCATCAGGTAATCTATTTACAAATTCCATTACATTAGCTAATTTTGCTGCTTCGAAAACTTCTTCTGTTGTTGCGCCTAATTTACCATATTCAATATTTTCATAAATATTCCCGGAAAACAACATCGTTTCCTGAGGGACGTTACCTATTTGAGAACGGAGAGAATACAAAGTTACATCATTAATATTATAACCATCAATTAAAATCTCACCTGCGGTAGGAACATAAAACCGTGGTATCAGGTTAGCTAACGTGGTCTTCCCTGCACCACTCGGCCCAACAATGGCTATTATTTCACCGGGATTAACAGAAAGAGAAATCCCTTTTAAAATATCATCGTTTACATTATAATGAAAACAAACATCTTTAAAATCAACATGCCCTTTAACTTCCGGCAAATCAATAGATTCGTTACTGTCTAAAATATCCGGTGGTGTATCTAATAATTCAAAAATTTTGTTTCCCGCGCCTTCTGCCTGTTCACGAACCATATTTATAGATGACAACGTGCGGAAATTGCTACCACCACGTTGTGCAACCGCGATAAATGATAAAAACAATAACGATGGCATACCGGAATTAAATACTGCGTATCCACATGCATACATTATTATAACCAGTCCAAAAGATGCGGTATATTCAACTGCAGGATTTAGAGTTTCAGTGACTCTGGCGCATTTCATAACTTCTTTATAAAAACTGTTATTAAATTCATGTAGTTTATTTTCTTCAAATCTTTCGCGGGTAAATGACTGAACAACTCTTAAGTTAACTAACCTTTCAATAATAAAGCCATTTAAATCTGCGATTTTATTATAAATTGAAATGGTGAATTTTTTAACCTTCGCTCCAGCCCGATTATTAATGAATATAATTATCGGGATAATTATTAAAATAAACAATGACAGTTGCCATGAAATTAATATCATAGTAATCAGTGAAATTGTTATCATTAATACAGCTTTTGCGGTGCCAGCAATTTGCGGAATCAGTGATGTCTGTAAAGAAGTAACATCACCGGTTAATCTTGATAATAAAGAACCTGTTTTGTGATTTTCCATTATTGATAGATTAAGAGAGAGAAAATGATTAAACAGTTTTTGTCTTAAATCTCTGCCAACCTGATTTGAATATTTTGCCATCTGATAATTAGCCAACGCGTCAAAACCACATTTTACAAATAACGTAACAGCAGTAAATAAAGAGAAGAAAATTAATAGATCCATATTATTAAAATCATGAAGCATGTTTTTTAGGAAAGTCTGAAGGAACTCCAGATGTTTCGGCATTGTAATATTTTTTTGTGCGGTACCACCAGATATTAACCAGAATAACGTTGGTATTCCAAATCCATAACCAGCCATTTCCATAATAATGCTGGATATCATAAATATAATACCTGTATGCAATGCCCTGCGATAAGGATGAGCTATCTTTAATAATCGACTTAAAACAGACATGTAGTATTATTTTCTCCTTATTTATTATACATTTTTTTAGATGATTATGCTACATTTTCAAAATTCATTATTGCACTAATAGTATATTTTAGGCATACTTAATACATGAAATACAGAATTGGAATAGATGTTGGTGGTACATTCACGCATGCTGTAGCAATCGATGCTGAATCATTAGATATCAAACACCAGGTAAAAGTTTCAACTACACATTTAGCGGTAGAAGGTGTCGCTTTAGGTGTAACCTTCGCTTTAAAAGAAATATTACAATGTGGTGTATCACCTGACGAAGTAATCTTTATTGCTCATTCAACCACACAAGCTACAAATGCCTTACTTGAAGGAGATGTGGCTAAAGTAGGGATAATTGGCATGGCATCAGGTGCTGAAGCCATTAAAGCTAAATCTGATACTAATATTGATAATATTGAAGTTTCAAATGGAAAATTTATTTATACATCGCACATTTTCATAAATTCAGTATCACTGACTGAGGATAAAATAAATGATGCTATTAATCAGTTATTATTGAAAAATGTCGACGTTATTGTAGCTGCAGAGTCGTTCAGTGTGGATAATACCAATAATGAAAAAATGGTATTAAAAGTATGCAGAGATAGAAATATTCCTGCCACTGCTACCCATGAAGTAAGCGGTTTATACGGCTTAAAAATACGTACCAGAACCGCTGTAATTAATGCAAGTATTTTACCCAGGATGATGAATACTGCCGAACAAACAGAGAAAGCTGTTATAGATGCCGGCATTATTGCTCCTCTTATGATAATGCGTAGTGATGGCGGTG
>CAZNLA010000436.1:0-4788 GCA_964573385.1 uncultured bacterium | reverse complement strand
TTTACATACCCACGTGCGATGAAATCCAACGCCATTTTATGTTGTCGTGGTGTGCTGCCGTGACTGCCGGTAACCAGGCATTCTTTGTAATGAATGGTGTTGCTGGCAACAGACATATTGCGGGTGCCCTTTGCCAACCCGCCAAACAGGTTAACGCATCCACGCTGCGCGACTGCCTCAATGGCTTGTTCATGTACTTCAACCGAACCACAACTTGTTATTACACAATCCGGGCCTTTACCACCTGTCAGTTCACGACTTCTGGCCACCAGGTCTTCATCTGATGTGCAGATATAGGAATCAGCACCAAACTGTTTCGCTATTTCCAACCGTGCCTTACCGCGTTGTGCCATAATAATATTAGTCACGCCCCAGTGGCGTGCCAATTCAATCATCATGCACCCAATGGGACCGGCACCAACAATTAATAACGATGAACCAGGGGTAACACGGCCAACCTCAAAACCATTTATCGCGCACGCTAAAGGCTCTGCCAGGGCGGCAGCATCATATGATACGCCTTCAGGGATAATATGAACTGGACCGAAGTTAACTGTGGTTTCATTCAGCAACATATATTCGCAAAAACCACCGGAATACTGGTATCCGATGGCATAGTTGATGGCGCAATTATTCCCGAATCCCTGCTTGCAGGTTTCGCATTTACCACACGGCACATCCGCGCCAATGGCAACGCGGTCACCTACCTTAAAACTATCAACGCCATTACCAATTGCTACCACTTCACCAGCAACTTCATGCCCGATGATAACCGGCGGGATAACCCGGGGATTGCCATGGTGAAATATACGCACATCCGACCCGCATACCGCACAGCTTTTTACTTTTAACAGCATTTCACCATTACCGGCAACCGGCATTGGTACTTCACGTACTACAATTCGATTCAAATCTTCTAAAATAGCTGCTTTCATTAAATGACTCCAAATAGATGGTTTTTAGTTTTCAGTGTTCTGTTTTCAGTTTTAATTTATATTGGCAATTATTGGGGAGCCGGGCTGCGACCCTGTTCCAAACAGTGACCATATTTGAAGGGTTTCACAAATATGTTGAAATAGTTTTCATCAATCAGGGACTGACACCGAATGGCGAAGCCAGGAAGGTGTCTGTCCCATCGGGTTCTAATTTTTAATTATGCATTTTTAATTTTTAATTTAATCCAAATACCAACTCACCCGTATTACCTTCTGCGGGTTGTCTTTTTAACCGGTGTTTTTGACTTTACCACTGGTGTTTTATTTGTTGTTGGCGGATTATTAGTATTTATTATTGTAGAGACTAAATAACGAATTTGCTCTAAAGGGATTCGATAAATAAAGCGTTCGCAACCATCATTTGCATCCTGTAAAATTACATTATATGTGGTAAGTGGCGGATAACTTTTCTGAAATTGCATTATAGATTTTTGTTGTGGCGTCAGCACCATTTTCTGGTTTTTTGGTGAACCTTTAGCAACTTCTTTAAGATTATGAATATTTATGGCATCTATATTACTGGTTATTGTCTTGGCTAAATCACGGGGTGATAATATTTCTATCGATTTTACATTGCCACGCATATTTTGTGTCTGTGCTATAAAACGTGGTGACGATGTTAAGCCTGCTAATTTTCCATTAACCCTTGATATCAGGTTTGCCATTTGTATCTTGCTGTCAGGTCCACCAATTGTTATTAATAATTTATCGCTAATATATGCAAATCTGAATTCTAACAAAGACTGGGTCTTTATATACCAATTTGTAGATTTTGATGCCTGTGATGCCGTAGCATATAACTTAATTACATCTACAGTATTGGTTCCATATTTTTCAACATTTGGCGATGTAATAGCAGAAATTAAGTCACGTCCAAAAGGATATTTCCAACGAACTTCACGCGTGTTATCTGTATTATACAATATTTTCCCATTAGAGTCTTTTTCCGGTGGAAACATTGAATCAAACATTTTTCGTATCAATGCCTGTGATTCTGTGCGTAAATCTTTATTAATTGAACTGGTAGAATATACTGCGACAAAGGTTGGGAAATTTGCCACAACTGATGGCCCTTCCTTTACCTGCAAATTAGGTACCCAACTTATAGCACGACCATTAACGCATCTTCGTGAAATCTCTTCATATGCCTGGATCACCGTCTCAAAACCTTTACTGGTACCACTTGGGTCAGAAAGTGACTTTCTCATTAAATCAATTACAAATTTATTTAACTGATACCCGGTTCCCGGTGAACTTTCTACCAACGGTCCCCCTGCTGCAGCATAAAAAACAGTTGCAGGCATGTATCTTAATAATTGTTTAGCTGTTGTATTATTAAATTTCGTCGCAAGGTCTTCTTCTAATTGCCCTCCGGCAATTGGGACATTCAACATTTCTACATCCAGCACATTATTTACCATATTCACGCCAAATTCCATACGGAGAATATTGGTTTCATACTTCTTTAAAAACTCACCCATTTTCATATTTGGCTGAGCTCCAGGGAACATCCCCGGGGGGAAAGGTATATCCATGTTTTTTAATGCATTGTTTGCGAACTCATAATTTTGCCATTGAATCATCATCACCAGGTCGCGCCGGGATACCGGCAGTAAATCAAAATCAACCTGTGAAAATGCTGGTACAACACCCTCAAAACCTAGTAAAGCATAATCACCATAAACCATACCCCGGGGCATATCTTTATTTGCTTTTGTTGTTTCTGATTCAAGGAATTTCTGGAAAACATCAGGATCGCTTAATGGAAAGACCAGAAAAGTTGGAGTACTGTTATCATCAATCGCAGTTTGTTGACCTTCCGGATTTTTTTGAGAGAACTTTGTAGGCATTACTAAAATCCAAAAAGTACCGTCACTTTTAATTCCCGGTACCCCCTTAAGCATACCAGCTAAAAAAGCAAGGGATTTAGATAATGATATCCCTTTCGGTGCTCTTGGATTACCTGACATAGCTTTATCAACTAATTGTACAATTGGCATTAATTTGGTTATTTGCGCGTCAGGGTCAGTTATTTTAACGGCAATCAAACTGCTGCTTACAGGCAACGGACCACGATTTTCCTGCCCGTAAGAAAACAAATTAAATATAAATAATATGGAGAAAAAAGCTAAAATTTGGCGCATAGTAATCCCCTCGCGCAAATTATACCATTAGAAGGGTGATGAGTGAAAGGTGAGAATTAATTAAAAATTTAAAATTTAAAATTAAAAATGTAATTTGTAAATTGGAAATCGAAAATTGTAAATTGTGAGGCATTTGCAAAACCTGTATGAATTGTACGGAATGCCGTCCCCGGCATTCCGTTAATAGAGAGTTTCTATCTCAAAGAGGAATGCCGGGTACGGCATTCCGTACAGAAAAAATAGATATAATTGGGTTTTTCAATTTCCGGTGAAAATTAAATGGAATTAAAAACCATCCCCGGTAACTTCTCATAATTGAGAAGTTACCGGGGATGGAAATAAGCAAAGTGCCTTTATTTTATTATCGTTTTACACGCAGCATTTTAGTTTGTGCTTCACCACCGTTAATGAGATACATTAATGGCAACGGTCGATCAACATTTTCATCAAATAATGGTTTTGCTGCCCATGGGGTAACTGACAATACATTTGCCAGGTCCATCCAATACTGCAATCGTGCCGGCGGAGTATTCCATATCATGTGGAAATGGTTTGCCGGTGCATATTGTTTATATTCAACCATGGTGGCATTTTTCGGTGTTACCCATGTATGCGGCCATGTCGGGTTGCTGGATGCGGCAACTGCGGTCGCCAATTTTTCTGGCAATTCAACGGTAACTGCTTCATCCCAAATCATGCTGAACATACCGGTAAGGTTGGAATAAGCCAGACGGCAGGCGATGCCTTCAATACCACCGGGTGATATGAAGGTGACAGAATTACCACCACCCGGGAAATAGCCCAGATCAGCACCCGGAAGGCTAACTTTTTTCAATATTTCATCCGCGCTGGAACCCGGCATTGCAGCCCAGTTAAGACTGGCGGAGCCACTGTTATCGCCATCTACAATTCCACGTTTTGCCCAAACTTCATCACCACTGAACTTAACACCCAACTTGGTGGCTAAACCGGTAATCTCTTTTGCTTCCCAAACTTTGCGGAAATCCATAAATAATGGTGGATTTCCACCGGAAAGCCAGTTTGTTGCCAACATGGTTAATAAACCCTGGGTATCGGCTTCAGTAGCAAATGGTAACGGCTGTTTTGGACCATTATGGTCAAATGTACTGTTAAATAAAGATTCTGCCAGATCACAAATAGGCAATGGTAAACCACGGACATCAGAACCCCATTCCAACTGATTCATGAATCCGCCACCGACAGCATTAATATCTTCCATCAGGTCGCGCATAATCAGGTACATACCCAATGACTGGTTGAACTTCTCATCGCCGTTAACCTGCGATAAATCAAGACGATTGCCAAATTTCTTACCTGCCCAATCGCGCAATTCGCGGAACTCGCGACGATTGTAAGCTTTCTTTTTCAGCATATCAGATAATAATTTCATATCCAGACGGGTAATTTCCAACCCGAAAGTTTTGCGGGTGGGGATAATGTGGGACATAGCCGTTTCCATACCCATGGAATCATGCCCGAATACTGCCACACGACGACCTTTTAAACCGGCAAATGTTAACGCGGCATAACACCAGTCAACCAAGGCGGTAACGGTGCTTTCTGATGGTTGCGGTTCCATACCTGTGTCTGCCCATTGCCCGACATTAAGGTGGGACATGCGTCCGCTT
>CAZNLA010000435.1:0-4796 GCA_964573385.1 uncultured bacterium | reverse complement strand
TATTTATTCACAAGGTACCCAATTGCCTGTTCGTCCGCCTGCTATTCATTCGTATGCGCCATTTTATCATGGTGTAGCTTCGGGCGATCCTTTGGCGAATCAGGTTATTATATGGACACGTGTTACTCCTTCAAATGATACCACACTATCTGTAGAGTGGCAGGTAGCTAACGATGTTAACTTTACTTCACTTGCTAATTTCGGTACTGCAGTTACTGATTCTTCCAACGATTATTGTGTTAAAATTGATGTTGGAGGTTTACTGCCAAACCATTGGTATTATTATCGTTTTAAAGCATTAAATAAATATTCAATAATTGGCAGAACAAAGACATTGCCGGTTGGAAATGTCGATAGTATTCGCTTTGCTGTATTTTCATGTACTGATTTTCAAACAGGATATTTTAACAGATCATCACCAATACATATATTTATTAAAGAGCATATTGCCAAAGGAAGTTTTGGCAAAGTTACCAGAATAAGGCATACAAATTGTCATTCCGGTGCATTGGGTGGGTGGTTTGATACTGAATGGCGTTGGATGGCTGACCCTGTAATTGCTGGTGTCGGTGCTTTTGGAGATTTAGGTACACATTCATTAGATATTATGATGTGGATGATGGGTAATGAAGAAGTTTTATTAGCAACAGGAAACTTAGATACTGCAATATCACGATACGAAGGATGTGATGAATACGGTGAAGCAATGATAAAATTCAAAAGTGGCGCTATTGGAACAATTGCTGCCGGATGGGTAGATGTGGCTAATCCATGTAATCTGATAGTAAATGGTACAAAAGGTGCTGCATGGATATCAGACAAAGGATTACATTTTAAGAGTGAATTAGTTGACAATGCTGATGGTAGTATAGTAACTGAATTGCCACCGGCATTACCAGGAGCGTTTGATTTGTTCCTGGATGCAATTAATGGCGCAGAAAATCTACCATTAGTTACCGTTGGTGAAGCAGCAACAAGAAGTTCTGTAATGGAAGCTATATATATCGGTGCTAAAACAAATCAATGGGTTGTACCGGTAAAGATATAAATAAAAATAATTCTTATTTCTGAATAAATTGACCATTTCGACAATAATGTATAAAGTTAATGTAATATGGAATAATTAAAAGTAGTCAGAGTATAAAATGAAATTGCTAAATATAAAAAAATCTGAAAATATTATTGAAAATTCAAATGACGGTAGTTACTTACCAGTTGATGGAACTTATGAAGTAGCTGCCGGTATTAAAGTTACAGCAAAGAATACAGATACCACAGGTCAAGTACCTGATTTTTTAGCACCGGATTTGGCACAAGTGTTGGAAGTGGATTTTTTGCCCGCAAGGATAGGTTCTGCAGATGATAATGATATTATGTTGCCGGGTGTGCCTGGTTTTTTTCAATATCACGCATTAATAAAAAGAAATCCATTAACAGAGACAGAATTATTAATTTCACCATTAAACAGTAAAGCCGCGTTATATATAAATAATTCACCGGTCATTTGTGAAGCAGAATTACGCGAAAATGATGTAATTACTGCCGGTGGTTGGGACATTACTGTAAAAGAAATTGTAAAATCCAATGTCATTATTGTTCGTAAAAAAACAAAAAAAATGAAGGAAGATTTTATACCAACTTTATCATTTCCATTTATTTTGGTGATTATGATAATATTTGCTGGCGTTGGTTTAATGTTTGCTGAGCCATTAGCTATATTGTTAAACTCGACAAATAAGCCGGTAAACATGGTAAAGTCTGACCAGTTAGTAAAAGTTTATACCAGTTATGATGTTGTAAATATAACTGACAGGTTAGGACTAAGAACTACTGAAGCTAAGAATATCAGAATTAAAAAGGATGAAGCGACCATAAGTGAACAAGCGGTTGAAGGTATTGTGGGTGCATTGAAAAGTAAAACAATGGCTACTCCTAAAGCATTACTGCCAGGAATAGATATTGTTGCGATAAATAATAAGACAAAACGCAAGATATCATTAGAACAATTGTGCGCATCTATTAGTAAAGCTACAAAAGATAGCAAAAATCCTCCAGCTTTAATGCCTATTATGACAGACTATGTGAGTGGCAAAACAAGAGCAAGTGTTGGTAATGGAATTCCTATAAATGTTTTATCAAGCCTTGCACTTGCGGTTACCATTATAAGATTGCCGGATTATGTGAATAATATCAAAGTTTCTCCTTCGAAGATAAATGTTGATGAAACGAAAGCAGTCAGGTCAGCCATTGCTGATAGTATTGGGTTAAAAGATAATGAAATGCAACTCTATATTAATTGTCCTGTCACTAAAGTTTCTGATTTATGGAACCTTGAATACAGGGAAACAGGAAATGATAATATTCAAATGTTAATGGCATGGTTGGAGAATAAATGGATTTCAAATTATAAGTTAGAAAAATCTGTACAACATATATCTGAAATTACATCAAAAGAAACAAATGATAATGATGCCAACAGAAAAAAAAGAAAAATTAAGAAGTCATTGTTTACATTGAAACCTCCCGTAATGAATGAAAAGAAAATTAAGTTAGTAAAGACCAGAGGTGCAAAAATTATCAGTATGTGTGGTGTATTTAGTCCTAATGAAATTGGTGATAAGTACAGACGATTTCACCAGATGTATGAAGGATTATACGCCGGTGATGATGAACAGTTCTATATTAATTTAGATTTACATAAATATATAGGTAAGTGGTCTGAAGTTGCGTTAAAGACATGGCTTGTTAACCAGACAGATGGAACTGTTACACCATTATCACTGACTTATGATATTCAAAAGGTGACTGAAAACCCACAAATTATCGCGATTGAAATCCCAGCAACTTCATTGACTAATGATTTTATATCTGTATCATTTGATATTTATGGATCTACCGACGCTCAGGGGATTCCTGTTGATCCTGCAAAAAATTGGTTAGAAACAATAAACACAGAAAAATATGGACTGGTTAAAGTAAAAGAAGGTTCCAGACCGTAATTTTATTTCTCTTTCTATTTGCTTCACTCTTTAGATGTTGATATTTTATCGTTATAAATGGTACGATATTAGTGGAAAATATATCCCTGTGGAGAAAATTGATGAATATTTTAGTAGTTGGTGGTGCTGGTTACATTGGTAGCCATATGGTAAATTATTTAAAATTAAACACTAACCATCAGGTAACCATTATTGATAATTTAGATAGAGGTCATAAAAAAGCAGTAATGAATACTGAATTAATTGAAGGTGATTATGGTGATTTTAATTTAGTTAAGTCAACGGTAGCAGAAAGAAAAATTACTGCGCTAATTCATTTCGGTGCTGATAGTCAGGTAGGTGAATCTGTAATTTATCCGGAGAAGTATTATCATAACAATGTCGTAAAAGGAAAAGCGCTTATAGATGCCGCTATTTCCGGTGGCGTTAAAAATATAATTTTTTCATCAACTGCGGCAACATACGGTGAACCTAAATCAATTCCAATTAAAGAAGACGACCCAACTATCCCCACTAATCCGTATGGAAGAACTAAATTAGCTTTTGAAGGATTGTTGGAAAGTTATCATAACGCATATGGTATTAATTATACATGTTTACGATATTTTAATGCTTGTGGTGCTGACCCAAGCGGTAATATTGGTGAAGACCATTCACCTGAAAGTCATTTAATTCCTATAGTACTGGAAGTTGCATTGGGAAAACGTGGTAATGTAAAGATATTTGGTGATGATTATCCTACTTCAGATGGCACTTGTATTCGTGATTATATTCATGTTAATGATTTGTCTTCCGCACATTTGCTTGCATTAAATAAAATTGCAGATGGTGGTGAATCTGGTATATATAATCTTGGTAATGGCGAAGGTTTTTCTGTTAATGATATTATACAGGTATGCAGAAAAGTAACCGGACACGAGATACCTGTTGAAATAGCACCGAGACGTGCGGGTGATCCTGCTTTATTAATTGCTTGCGCGGATAAAGCACAAACAATATTAGGTTGGAAACCGGAATATGCAAAAATTGAACAAATCGTTGAAACTGCATGGCAGTGGCATTCATCACATCCTAATGGATATGGAGACAAAATTTAAAAATGAAATTATATAATACTTTATCCGGACAATTAGAAGTTTTACAAACACATGAAGTAGATAAAATATCTATGTATGTTTGCGGTATAACTCCTTACAACTACCCGCATATCGGTAATGCCCGGGCAGTTGTCGCATTTGATATCATCAGAAGATATTTAACATATATTGGGTATAAAGTTACTTACATACAAAATTTCACTGATATTGATGATAAAATTATTAATAAAGCTGCAGATGAGGGAGTTTTCTGGAAATCGCTTCCGGAGAAGTTTATAAAAGTGTATTTTGAAGAGATGGACACCCTAAATGTTTTACGGGCAACTCATTATCCTCTTGCGACTGATAACATAAATGAAATAATCTCATTAGTTCAAAAATTAATTGATAATGGTTTCGCGTATGAAGTAAATGGTGATGTTTATTACGAAGTAAGAAAATTCTCGGGATATGGCAAATTGTCAAAACGGGTATTGGACGAAATGGAATCCGGTGCCCGGGTAGAGGTGAGTGATATAAAACGCGACCCATTGGATTTTGCATTATGGAAATCTGCGAAACCAGGTGAACCATCATGGGAAAGTCCATGGGGTGCAGGCAGACCTGGATGGCATATAGAATGTTCGGCAATGTCACAAAAATATTTAGGAAATGATTTTGATATTCATGGCGGTGGTCAGGATTTAATATTCCCGCATCA
>CAZNLA010000434.1:0-4797 GCA_964573385.1 uncultured bacterium | reverse complement strand
CCAAACCTGATATAGCAATATTCAGACTGTGTGTGGCATTGTTTGTAAGTACAATATTAGCCGGATTGTTAATAAACAACGATTCCGCAATAGCTTCTCTGCATAATTCGCTACAACTATTATAACTTTCTTCTCCACGACCGACAGATATAATTGGACATGATAAAGCAGAAATCATGGCTTCTGTCACTCCCGGAGCAAGAGGCCATGCTGTTGCAGCTTCATTCAGGTATATTAATCCGCTTTTATTCAATATCGTTTTAAAAACCTTATTTAACAGGCAATTATTAAAAAAGATGGGAATATAAATTACAGGACTTTCGTTGTCAAATAGAAATCTGCTAAAAAAATGGTCGCTTCGACAATCTCAGCGACCGGTCACTGAGCTTGTCGAAGTGACCTTAAGCGAAAGTACTGATATTAAACAACACCCATTCTTTTTAAGTTATCATAACTAATCTTCAGGCTTTCAAATGGGTCACGCTTGCAAACATCCTGCTCAATTGCGTAATACTCAACATTTGCATCAACACAAGCAGCGATAATACGTGGCCAATTTAAATTACCATCACCAACTTCAGTCATTCCCGGACCTTCCGGATAAACAACCATATCTTTAAAATGCACTACCGGCATACGGTTTTTCATTTTGCTAATCCACTCAGCAGGATCTCCACCACCATGTTGTACCCAATAAGTGTCAATCTCTGCCTGCAGATATTTGGGGTCACTTCTATCATAAATTAACGCTAATCCTGTTTCACCATTAAACTTTTGAAATTCAAATGAATGATTATGATAACTGAATGTCATCCCTGCTTCTGCCAATTTTTTCCCTATTTCAGTACCTTCCTCAGCAAATTTCAAATAACCTTCATAATTCTGGTATTCACTGGGAATGCTACCAATAGCAACATTTACACATCCCAGAGTTTGATGTCTGCAAATAACTTCATCTATATCCAGTTGCAATTGATTAAGTCCTATGTGGGTAATTACAGGTTTAAGCCCTTCACCCTGTAAAATTGAAGCGACTATTGCCCAATTAATAGGACCGATACCGGAGACCTGAACATTTTCAAAACCAATTGCGCTTATCTTTTTCATAGATGTCGCAAAATCTTCTTCTGTCTGTACAAATTTGTTAATTGTATACAGTTGTGCCGCAATTTTAGATGCCATATCTTTCCCCTTTATTCAATTTCCAACGATATATCCATCGCTATCACAGAATGTGTAATAGCACCTATAGATATTAAATCAACACCACACTCAGCAATTTCACGAACAGTAGTTAACGTAACCCCACCGGATGCCTCAGTTGAAGCGCGATGATTTATAATTTCTACTGCTTCTTTCATCGTTGCTGTATTCATATTATCCAGCATTATAATATCTGCTTTAGCTTCTAATGCTTCATAAACCATATCAATTGTTGTTACTTCAACTTCTATTTTCAATGTGTGTGGAATAACTTTACGGGCAGACTCAACCGCATTTTTTATTCCACCTAATGCCATTATGTGATTATCTTTTATTAACACACCGTCTGACAGGTTAAATCGATGGTTACTACCGCCTCCCATACGAACAGCGTATTTATCCAATATACGCTGACCGGGTGCTGTTTTACGGGTATCAGCAATAAATGCATTTGTGTGCGCAATCGCGTCAACATATAATTTTGTTGCTGTGGCGATTCCACTCATTCTCTGTAAAAAGTTTAAAGCGGTTCGTTCCGCGGTTAATAGATTTCTCACAGAACCAGTGATTTCTGCTAATTTCATCCCTTTTTCTATTCTGCTGCCATCACATACAAATGGTGTAAAAATTAAATTTTCATCTACAGATTTAATTACCCGTTCAAAAACAGGTAAACCAGCAACAATACCTGATGTCTTTGCCAGCAAATGCGCTTTACAATTTATATCAACAGCAATTGTTGAACGCGCGGTAACATCACCGGTACCAATATCTTCCTGCAATGCCAGGTCAATAATGGGCTGAATTGTCTTTAAAAAAACTGTATCAATATTATTCATCATCTTTTTCTTCTGTAAATCCTTCCAAAGTAGGCGATTTATTTTCAATAAATGTATTAATATCCGGCAGCGAACTTAAACTGGTTAAATTGTATAACTTTAAAAAATTATCAGTTGTCCCATACATCATCGGTTTACCCGGTGCGTGCTTATGTCCTCTTTCACATATTAATTCATGGTCTAACAATGTATTAACTACACTGTCAGAATTAACACCTCGGAGTTGTTCTACTTCTGGTTTTGTAATAGGTTGACGATATGCGATTATTGCCAATGTTTCCAATGCTGCCGCGGATAATTTCATTTTGGGTTGTTTATGCAACTGGTTAACATATGAAAAATATTCTTTACAGGTTATTAATTCATAACCACCGGCAACCTCGACTATTTGCAGACCTAAATATCTTTCTGCTAATTCTTCAACTAATTGACGTACTGCAGGCGGAGATACTTCCAGAATCACCGCTATTTCTGCTGCCGGCAATGGTCTGTCGGCCATAAATAACAAGCATTCAAGTGCCGCGATTTTATTGATATTTATTTCAGTTTTAATTTCTTCTGTCATCTCTGCCTAATTATGCCCCTTTTTACCCATTCTTTTCAAGCATAGTTGACACTGATACCATCTATTAGGTACTTTATTTTTATGAAAAAGAACAATGACCTTTTAATAAGAGCAATAACTGCTGACGGAAATATCCGTGCCATTGCTATCAATGGTACATATTTGTGTGAAAAAGTACGAAAAATGCAGAATACATCCCCTACCGCATCTGCCGCATTGGGCAGAACATTGTGTGCCACCGCAATGCTTGGCGCTAATATTAAAGAAGGGGAAAAAATATATTTACGAATAATTGGTGATGGTCCGGCTAAAGGTATAATTGGTCAGGGAAATCCCAATGGCACCGTTCGTGGATATATAGTTAATCCAAGTGCTGATTTACCATCAAAAAACGGAAAATTGGATGTATCAGGAATAATTGGTGATGGTAATCTATATGTTACACGTGAATTAGGCATGAAAGAACCATATACCGGACAAGTACCATTACAATCCGGTGAAATAGGCGATGATCTTGCTTATTATTTTTTACAATCAGAACAAACGCCATCAGCAGTTGGGTTGGGAGTTTTAATTGATACAGATTGTTCTGTTTTAGTTGCGGGTGGTTATATCATTCAGGCATTACCCGGTGCCAGTGAAGCAGCAATCACATTGCTGGAGTTAAATATTATGTCATCCCCCACCCCAACACAACTTTTTAATGAATTAATTTCACCAGTAAAAGTGCTTGAAAGATTATTGGATGGATTTGCATGGTCTGTTATCGGCGAAATAAAACCGATTTTTAAATGTGAATGTTCAAAAGCAAAAGCAAGGGTCGCTTTACAAACCCTGGGTGTTAGCGAATTAAAAGAAATGATAGATGAGGAAGAAGAGTTTATTGTAAATTGCGAAATGTGTGGTAAATCACGTAAATTTTCTGTTCCAGAAGTAGAAAAAATTATTAATAGCATATCTATGGAGAAAAAATGATAAAAATTCCTTATAATCGTCCGGTTACAGTGGGACGTGAATTGGAATATATAAATGACGCCATTAAATGTGGACATATCTCGGGCGTAGGCAAATATACAAAACAATGTGAAAACGTAATTACGGAAATAGTGAACGCGTCAGCATCATTACTTACTACATCATGCACTCACAGTCTTGAAATGATGGCAATTCTGCTGGACCTTAAACCCGGTGACGAGGTGATAATACCATCATTCACATTTGTATCCACTGCTAATGCATTTGCGATTCATGGTGCACAAATTAAATTCTGTGATATTCGTCCAGACACCATGAATATTGATGAAAAAAAATTACCTGCTGTAATCACAAAGAAAACAAAGGCAGTAGTAATTGTCCATTACGCGGGGGTATCATGCGAAATTGATAAAATTACAGCTATTTGCCGGGCAAATAATATCATGTTGATAGAAGACAACGCACATGGTTTAACCGGGAAATATAAAGGTAAACAACTTGGCAGTTTTGGTGAATTATCCGCGTTAAGTTTTCATGAAACGAAAAACTTCAGCAGTGGTGAAGGCGGAGCATTAATAATAAACAATATTGATTTTCTATCAAGAGCAGAAATTATCAGAGAAAAAGGTACAAACAGAAGCAAGTTTTTTCGGGGTGAAGTGGATAAATATACCTGGGTTGATATTGGATCAAGTTATGTAATGTCAGATATGCTGGCAGCATATCTGTTGGCACAGTTAGAACAACATACCATTATTTCTGACAAAAGAAATAAAGTTTGGTATCGGTATTTTAATGAGTTATCTGATTGGAGCCAACAAAATAACGTTTCGTTACCTTTTGTTCCGGATCATAGCAACCATCCAGCACATATTTTTTATATCATTATGCCAAACCAATCTCATCAAATGGGAATAATAAATCATTTGAAATCAAATGGCATTTTGGCAGTATTCCATTATCAACCATTACATATCAGTGATATGGGAATAAAATATGGTGGTTATAAAGGTCAATGTCCGGTAACTGAAGATATGGCAAACAGGATAGTCAGACTGCCGATATTTTATGATTTATCTGATAACGAACAACAATATATAATTGATGTTGTTAAAAAATATACAACGAATAATTAAATTAATATCAAGACTTTCGCTTTCATTTAATAATGGTCGTTTCGACAGTCTCAGCGACCGGTCACTGAGACTATTGAAG
>CAZNLA010000433.1:0-4802 GCA_964573385.1 uncultured bacterium | reverse complement strand
AATACTGAGGCGATACCTTCCGGGGTGTGTTTCCATATCCACTCAATGAGTTTCTGCTTGCTGCCAATGTAATTGGTGATATATTTCGGGCGCTCACCCTCGGGAAGCTCTTCAGTGGTAATATCATCCGGTGCCTCTTCTGCTGCCCCCTCAGCAGTGAGACTGAGGAAACCATGCAAGTCAGCGTCGGCTTCCAGTAAAAACTTTATTCGATCCAGGTCAGTGGCAAATATTTGCATGTAAATTTCCCCTTCAGAAATTGAGTCAAGAGAAGACCCTACTAACCTTTATTTAAAAGATGAAAAAAATGAAATGACGGTAGAAATTGCTTGTTTTTAAATTTATTTTTAAAATAATGTAAAATAATGTAAAATAATGTACAAAAAAGATAAAGTAAAAGCCGTCCGGGAAGGTGGGACGGCTATAAAAAAATCTGTTTAACTTGATGTATACGGTGGGTCACTCAAGGCTTTGCCATTGATAATTTTCTCAAGCAGCTGCATAGCTACCATTTCTGAATTATCAGCATCGGTGACATAAATCGCTGAACAATCACCTTCATATAGGGAAACACCATTCGTCCAGCTTTCCAGCAAGTCATCCGGCAGATGATCGTCACCGCGTTCCATAAAATCGCAAACCCAGATATCTGCTGCCCACTGGCGTTCTTCAAACTCCGGCACATATTGGTCAGTCAGTTCCCACGGTCCTTCACCACGTGCCCATACTCCAATGGGTTGATAGAAGTGATGACCGTTAGTGTCTCGCAGTAATTTATATTCAATGAAATATCGCACCCGCATTTTTTAAATCTCCTTTGACCAGATTCGCGCCATATCTTTTAATGCATCTTTCACACCTGCAATCGACTTTGTTTTTCGCTGTTGGTCTGCATCAAAGATGTTATGCCATTGGGCAAAATCTTTAGCTTCAACAATATCAGTGCTGGGTTCAATTAAATTAAACTCTAACTGACGTCCCAAATCATCAATTACTGCAAAAATAAACGGTGGGTCTTCAGCCGACCAGTTTACTATCCGGTGAATATGATAACCAGGTCGACCGAAACCGGCATCGTCAAAACCGATTATTGCATATGCAAATGCTATGTCGTTGCTGTTTTCTATTTTCATAATTTCAGCATATACGACAACACCAAGGTTTATCGCGAATCCATCTGGCCATTGCAGTTTGCCGATAGTACCATGGATATTTAAATCAACAATACATGCCTGCAAAGTATCAACAGGTTTATTATTATCAGTGAAATTTACTATTTTTACCAACTTGAATACCCCGTACGAGCGCCGTGAATGACGGTAATGATTTCTTCAACATCCCTGCCATCCGGCAATTTAGTTACACCATGTTTGTGAAAAATATCTATCATTTCTGTCTTTGCAGCGGGTGTATCCAAAACAATGCAATCGATATTATCGAGAAGCGTAATATTATGTTTGAATATAGTTTCGTTATTACACCTTTGTTCTGCAATCTTTTTCCATTTTGCGGGGGTAACTTCACGATGCCGATTAACAAACTCGCCATAACAGCGTCCGTAATGATCGGTTTCATAGACAATGGTATCTGTTCGCAAAGCAACTTCAGGTTTAAGATAGAAACCCATCTCCCGCTTAGATTTGGGACCACGAGGATCGGGACGCCAGCGGGTGAACACGTAATTAGCGCCACCAGAACCCAAATCCGGAACAGGTGACATACCGCCAGGCTTTACTCCTATGCGTAACTTCTCAGTGGTTGCCAGGAATGAACCATTATGAGCTAATGCCTGATCAACCATTTTAACATAACTGTCAGCGTCTTCACCGACGCACTGATGCATTAAATTATATCCGCTCATATCTTTTGCTACATCCAAATCGAAACGATAAGATCGGCGATACCCAACTTTATTTCCTTTTCGCCGCTCAGATGTATCAAACTGGTATTCACCGACAGGATTATACCTGGACAGTTTCCGGACATCTTTCACCTTTAGCCTGCTGTTCCAGAATGTCACCATCTCTTCAACCCGCTCATTTACTGGTGTATTTCTTCTATCAAAATTACTCATCATTTGTTGATAGCCTACATCTGAAACGTGTAGGTTATTCGCTACCGCCACCTGATGCAGGTATAAATATTCCTGGTATTCTGGTGGTGCCACTTCCGCGGGAATCCCCAAATCGCGCAGCTTTTCAAATGTCTGTTCAATCTGTTCGGGTGTTCCTTTTCCGGGCACTACTATCTCAATATCTCCTGATAAAGAATAGAAGTTCTGACTAGGACGAATGCGATGTTCATCATAATCAATTGTTGAAAATGGTCGCCAGCGAATTACCGTGCCATCATCATATTCCAAATTATATTGCTTACCGGAAGTTGATAAACTTCTGCCAAATAATGTTCCGACTTGATTTTCTGAAGATTTCAGTTCGATATGACCATTTACACAATTGCGTTTGTCCAACATGGCAATATCTTCTGAACTCCGGAAAGATACTTTGGGTTTCTCATTGATACTGACACGTCCTGGTAAAACTTTGAATTGCAGAAGTTGCGAAACTTCTCCTGCTGCAGTAGTGCCACCCCGGTGATAAATAGTCAATTCATCAATGATTTTTAAATAATGTTCCGCCATGTCACGCAGTTCTATCCGGTCAGATTGCAATAATTCTCGTAACTCAGATTCACATTCCAATGCTGGCTCTAAACGCGACATATTGAAACGACCACCATGTGCGGTGTGGGCATTTACGGTTTTCACTCCTTCGAGTATACGTGAATAAAATTTATCTTCCGAAAGAGTTTTGCCAACTTGTGGCAGAGATATTTCACCTGACTTATATGCATTGATAGCGTCCATTACATGCTGCTGTTTATCAGGTCGTAGTTTTAATCTATATGTGGTGCGGTGTTCAAAGCTGCCTCTTCGTCCCGGGATGCGCTCACTGAAAAGATGCAGCTGAATATCTTCAACCATATCGCGGTCAAAGGGAATCACCACCCCCTGCCAGGTTTCTTTCTCAATTGCAGCACCTACAGCATCTTCCAGTTCTTTGGGTAGTATACTGCTGGTTTGTTTGGCATTTATTTTTACCAGCTGTTCAAAATTGAATGTTTTATCTTTTAAAGCGTCCTGGTAGAATGTTTCAAAATCTGACCGGAGGTTATGTTTCCTATCCAGCGCGGCCTGTAAAAAATTATCCATATTGCCAGGACGTCCCTGCGCATATGGCCTTAGCAAAGCCAGATATTCGGCATCATCAATCGCTTCTATTTTCTCAATCGCTTTTAAAGTATGCGTCGGGTCAACGGTCATCTTTTTCTTTTTGACCTGTCCGAATATAGCGTTATACAGTGTAGTGGGGTGCTCCGGCAGGTTATTGGGGTTGTAGCCAATATCCAGTTTATCCCTGCCGAAATATTTAAACGCCTGCGCGCGGTCTATCGCCACCACTGATCCGTCAGTAAAACGCAGGAAATTTGCGCTGTGGCTGTCATGGTTTGAAATCAGCCAGTCAACCACATGATGCTGCAGCAACTGTTCCAAATCATCCGGCGGGATTGAAACCGGATCCATGCCATCATAATTTTTCTGCGCTGCGAGTCCGGTCTTCATTCGTTGGATAGTTCCGACCTGTCCATTCAAAGTAACCTTGCGAACTTCGACGGCTTTGGTATCAAGCAGGCGAGAGACCCGATAAGTCATTTCGTCAGCGTCTGCAAGAAATGCATCTGTCTTTCTATCAATCGGTTTGAATAACCATTCGCTGCCATCCGGATCTTTATAAATCTGTTTGGTATGGACACCACCCAAATCACGGGCATCATGGGAATACGTAAAATGCCGGTCAGAGTTTGCATTGATATTCATCCAACTGGTATCCATATCTGCATACGACATTGTGGTGGTATGTATGGTGAGCGAGTCAGGCTTGGCCAACTCTGCTGCCAGTGCTGGTCCGCTTTTCAATCCCGGAGTTGCTTTCCCATACCCGGCTACTTTGATTGCCAGATTATTTAATACTTCTTGTTTGGCCGAATCACTTGATGCGGAAAACATGGTTATCAGCTGGTCTTTATTAGCAAAGGCCCAGTTAGGGAACTTCTTCACCTTGGCCAACGCTTTCAGTTCGCTGACTTTCTTTCCTTCCAAAAAGGAAATGCCCCACTGATGCACACTATTTGTAGATGATACAAATAGTGCCAAATCTTCCGGACCGAGTTTCCCGGCATGAACTTGTAAGGCTGTTTTAAAATCAGTAACTTGAGCTACATAAGAATCCAAATCGTCTATGCTGCCTGGCGATGATATTGATTTAAGTTTTTCAGCTAATATCGCCTTCGCCTGCATCGATGCCTGTGCTGCTTGTTCTTGCGCCAGTTGTTCAGCTTGCGCTTTTACGGCACCGGTTTTATTTGCTTTTTGCTGAATATTCCATTTATCCCATTTGTCAGCAATAGATTTTTTCACCGGGTCAATCTTGGCCGGCGAAGTTTCTGTCATCAGCGTAATTAAGTCATCTTTACTTGCCCATTGATATTTCGGTATTTTTGCAGCCTGGGCAATTTTCTTTATATCATTGCTGCCCAGGCTTTTTACCTGCTGTTGGAATGCTATTTTCTTCATGGATAGGTCACTGGCAATCTGCTGGATTACATCCTGCGGCAGGAGAGGATTATCAATCAGCATATTTTCAGCAGCAGCCAGTTGTTCAAGAAATGGTCCAAAATCCTTCGGTACCGCGGGAAGCACAACTTTGGCTGCGGCATCTTTCAATGTTGTTGTTGCCGCTAAC
>CAZNLA010000432.1:0-4808 GCA_964573385.1 uncultured bacterium | reverse complement strand
AAAAGAGTGACTGCTTTTGCCTCTATTCCTTTTAAAGAAAAAAAACATCCCGAAAATTCACCAGATGCCGGAAATACATATATAGTAGATACACCAAGTCAGGTTATTGGTGCCTTGGAGTTTGAAAGTGGATTAACCGCATCATTTACCGCATCTGCGGAAGCAGCATGGTATAACCCGAGAGTTGATGTATTTGGTACTGATGGTTTCATAAACGCTCCGGATGCGAATATGTATACTGGTACCGTTAAATTACATGGAAATGATGTTGAATTAATCGATGGTTTCAAAGAAAAAGGAAGAGGTTTAGGTGTTGCCCAGATGGCATATGCCATAAGAAATAGAAAACCGGTATTAGCCAGTATTGAAATGCAATACCATATTCTGGATATAATGACATCTTTGCTGGAGTCATCTGAACAAGGCAAAGTAATAGATGTAGCTAGTCGCTGGGAAAAACCAGCGATGTTAGATTATGCGGAATTAATGCACAAATAAGGGGATAATATGAAAATAAAATTGGGTTTAATTGGCATATTAAATGAAGAGTTTAAAAGTGATTATTGGGGAACCATGAAACGGGTATGTAGTATCGGCTATCAGGGGATAGAGATAAGCCGTGGTTTATTTGATAATTTACCATCGACATCATTGCCGGAATATAAAGATACATTGGATTCAATTGGCATGGAAGTTATTAATTGCCATGCTGGCACATTTTATGATTATAAAGATAATCCCGAATTTTTTATATCAGTAATGAAAAAACTGAAAGATTTGAATTGTGAATATATTACTATGTCATGGGGACCGGTTGAATCTGTCGAACAGTTAACCGAACATGGCAAAATGTATAATGAAATGGGTAAAATCGCGAAAAATGAAGGGATGACTTTACTTTATCATAATCATGACCACGAATTTAAACTGTTTGATGGCAAATACGCGCTTGATATATTATTGGAAAATGCAAGTCAGGAAAATTTAAAAATGCAGATTGATGCCGGTTGGGTATTTATTGGTGGCGTAGAACCTGCTGAATATATATCCAAATTACCCGGACGGGTGCCATTAATCCATTTGAAAGATTTTTACGACAGGTCAGAAAGGTTATCATTTACAGAAGTAGGTAGTGGATTAAATGATTTCGCTGCAATTATTGATGCTGGTAATGCTACCGGTACAGAATGGTATATTGTTGAACAGGACAGATTAAATGAAGTGTCAGCATGGGAAAGTGTTGAAATAAGTTATAATTATCTTAAAGAAATAGGATATCTTTAAGCATGATAAATATAGAATTGAATATTAATAATCTGATTAAAAAATATTGTATGGAAAATGAAAAATGTTGCGCGGCATCAGTAATAAAATTTGATACTCAGTTAATTTATACGATTCATTTGAGTGCAGTAAATGATAATCACCAGCGAATAATAACTGAAAACAATAATGAAATTAATGTGTATGATTTTGATTATATCCTTGCCCCTGCGGTCGCTTGTGTATTACCTGTTTTAGCCGACATATGTTGTGATGTGCAATTAACCAATGTTAATGCAAATGATATTATATTAAGTGGTGATAATATTATCTGTTCATACCTTAATTACTCGATGAAATTTAACGGTGTATCATCCATATTATGCGCGGGCAGAAATAAAGCCAAATTATTATATCTGGTATCTCATACTGATATCAATCTTTTTTACAATGCTGATACCCAGAATGAAGATGAAATAGTAATTGATGATTATAAAGTAAACATTGTTGTAGATGGCGATTATGATAATTTAATTAAAAAATCGATACCTAAAATCCGGTATAAATACAATTCGAATAATAAAAATCAGGACATTGTTTATAGATTTGCAAAATGGTTGTCTGACAGGAAAGTAAATGAAGATACATTTTTTACGCAAATATCTGATTTATCGTCGTTATCTGCGATAAATGAAAATGAATTATTGACGGCTATTTTCATTAATAAAGATTGAAATTGCAGGAAAATATTATAACATGACAGAAATATATTTTAGCCACCTATGAATACAGGGTGGCATTTTCTTCAGATGAGGTATGATAAATGGGAATGACGTTAGCTTACAAAATTTTACAGAAACACCTGGTATCCGGAAATTTAGTAGCAGGTGAAGAAATAGCGTTGAAAATAGACCAGACATTAACCCAGGACGCCACCGGCACAATGGCATATTTGCAATTTGAAGCTATGGGTGTACCACAGGCTAAAACTGAGAAGTCCGTAAGTTATGTTGATCATAATATGCTGCAAAGTGGATTTGAAAATGCTGACGACCATCAGTTTTTACAGTCTATTGCAAAGAAATATGGCATTTACTTCAGTCGTCCCGGCAATGGCATTTGCCACCAGATTCATCTGGAAAGATTTGGCGCACCCGGTAAAACATTGTTGGGGTCAGATAGTCATACACCCACCGGTGGTGGAATAGGTATGGTTGCAATTGGTGCAGGTGGATTAGATATTGCCGTTGCCATGGGCGGTGGCGCGTTTTATCTGACAGCACCACGTGTTATAGGTGTTAAATTAACAGGGACATTGTCACCGTGGGTAAGCGCTAAAGATGTAATTTTGGAAATGCTCAGACGCTTAACCGTTAAAGGTGGTGTCGGCAAAATTATTGAGTATTATGGATCCGGTGTTATTTCATTATCCGTGCCTGATCGCGCGACCATTACAAACATGGGTGCCGAATTAGGCGCGACAACTTCATTATTCCCCAGTGATGATTTGACGAAAAAATTCCTTGAACTACAGGGCAGAGTTTCCGCATATCAGCCATTAAGTGCTGATTCAGACGCGGTTTATGATGAAAATATAGAGATAAATCTTACAGAATTAATTCCGCTGGCAGCAGCACCGCATAGTCCTGATGCTGTTAAATCTTTAACTGAATTAGCAGGGATAAAAGTAAATCAGGTTTGTGTTGGCAGTTGTACAAACTCTTCATATAAAGATTTGGCAATAGTAGCAGCGACTTTGAAGGGAAAAACTGTTCATCCTGATGTGTCACTTACTATTTCGCCGGGATCAAAACAAGTTTATAAAATGATTGCGGAAAGTGGTGTGCTGACAGATTTGATCGCATCCGGAGCAAGAATATTGGAATCCGGTTGTGGACCATGTATAGGCATGGGACAATCACCTTCTACTAATGCGGTATCTGTGAGAACATTTAATCGCAATTTTGAAGGACGAAGCGGAACTAAAAGCGCAAATGTTTATTTGACGAGTCCGGAAGTCGCCGCCGCGGCAGCATTAACCGGACAATTAACAGACCCACTAAATATTGGACCATTACCACGCATCACAGAGTTTACCGGGACGATTGATTTAACTGACAATATGATTGAATCACCTGCCGGATTCCCAAATGATGTTGAGATAATTCGCGGCCCAAATATTAAACCTTTACCAATTCATCCCGGCTTTACCGAATCGGTAGCAGGAACAGTTTTATTGAAAGTCGGTGATAATATTACCACCGACCATATTATGCCCGCAGGTGCAAAAGTATTGCCTTTACGGTCTAATATACCGGCAATCAGTGAACATGTTTTTGGAGGTGTTGATATAACATTCGCGAAGCGCGCGAAAGAAAAAAATGGCGGTTTTATCGTCGGTGGATTTAATTATGGGCAGGGATCAAGCCGCGAACATGCCGCACTGGCACCGATGTATTTAGGTGTGAAAGCTGTTATTGTAAAATCTTTTGCGCGTATTCATAGGGCAAACTTAATTAATTTTGGCATTATACCTTTAACATTTATTAATGCTGATGATTATGACCATTTGCAAATGAATGAAAATATATCGATTCCGAATATAGAGAAAAAACTGAAAGCAGGCGAACCACTGGAAATTATCGCTGGCAATCAAACAATATCTGTAAACGCTGATTTATCACCACGACAGGTTGATATTATTCTCGCCGGTGGTTTGTTAAATTATATGAAACCTAAAAATTAGTTATTATCTATTGGATTAAATAAAATTATAAACTATGACAGAACAAACATACGTATTTACAGTTATTGAATTAACTAAATATATCAAGACCCGTTTAGAGCGAGATATGACTTTACGCGGGTTATTGGTGCGTGGTGAAGTATCGAATTGTAAATATCACGGGTCAGGGCATTTATATTTCACCTTAAAAGATTCGGCCAGCGAGTTAAAATGTGTAATGTGGCGTGATGCTGTTATGCAAATGAAGATTCGCATAGAAGATGGAATGAAAGTTGTTGTGACAGGCCAGATTTCAGTTTTTGAAAAGTCTGGCCAATACCAGTTGTATGCCCATAGCATTGACCAGGAAGGACTGGGAAATCTCTTTTTAGCATTTATTCAATTAAAAGAAAAACTGGAGAATGAAGGCCTGTTTGACGAAAGTATAAAAAGGTCTTTACCGTTAATTCCTAAAAAAATAGCGTTGCTGACTTCTCCCACCGGCGCAGTCGCGCATGATTTCTGCACGGTAAGCACCAGGCGGTGGAGTGGACGAAATATTGTTATTATTCCAACTGCTGTTCAGGGAAACAGTGCTGCGGCATCAATAATAAAATCGTTGAAAATGGCTCAGAGTATAGATAAAGTGGATGTAATAGTATTAGCCAGAGGTGGTGGGTCGTTTGAGGATTTATGCTGTTTTAATGATGAGGCGGTTGCCCGGGCAATTCGTTCGTCAGTAATTCCGGTTGTAAGCGCTATCGGACATGAAACGGATTATACTATAGCCGATTTTGTGTCTGATTTACGTGCGCCAACC